>JACRAV010000079.1 GCA_016213305.1 Candidatus Zixiibacteriota bacterium
CCGCCTGTGGCGGACCGGGGGATGTTGTCCATCTCCGTTTCCCTACGCCGGCATTACCCGGATCAGGTCGAGGGGGTATGATCTCAGGCGGCTCTTGTTACGCCACCCCCAACGGATCTTAATTATCGGGGGGAATATGGGGGATGGGGAAGAACAACGCAAGGGGGGAAGTAGGTCGAAACCCCTTGTGGTTTCGACATTGGGATGCTTGCTCAATCCCAAGTGACATTCAGCAACTCGCAACGAACAAGGTCAAACACGAAATAGTGTTTGGGTGTTCGCACGACAACGACGCCGGATTCGACCGGTCCGAAGGCAAGTTGGACTTTTTCAAATTTCTTGAAGGCCCAAACCCGTTCGGTGCGAGTTACCCCGGTCTGGCGGCACAACACTTGGAAGATCGCCTCTTTCTTGTCCTTGATCGAATAACTCCTCAAGCGGATCGAATAGGCGCCGTCCACTGATATCTGCTCGGCGGTGTCTCGAACAAGTTCTTTGACTGCCTGTTGACTCTGGAGCGAATCAAAGTATGGTTTGGGATTGCTAATGAGGGGTAGCCACTGTTTCTTGGAGTTGGGTGGTAGTCCGCGCTTTTCAATCTCGAGGTCTATTCTTGCATTGTGGCCGTCGGCAAAGTCGGAAATGAAGTCATCGACAATGCAAGTATTATTGCCGCGGAGTGGCAGTCCCGTTTCTTCGTCGACGTTCAGGAAATCCATCCGGAGCCCACCTTTGAAGTATATGTATGCATCACCGTCGGTTATTGAAGTTTCGGCGTTTTCCCATCCTGAGCGATAGGCACAGGAAATCGGTTCAACGAGAGTTGTATCCTGAGAAACCCTGGCCATTTTCAGCGAGATCGTATCTACCGAGTCCTTCCTCAATGTTATTACAGTGTCGATGGAACGAAATCGCGAATGTGTAATGACGACCGACCATTGATGGCCCATTTGTCCATAGACGCGACACTCACCCCTCCAAGTGTAGTAAGTCGAGTCCAAACCACGCAGTTGCACCTTGGCATTACAAATGTTGCATCTGTTTTCGACCTCAGTGAGTTTGAAAACTACATGAGGAGTCTGTTCCCGCTCTTTGTACCACTTTTCAACATCGATTTGAGTCCACCCCACACCACAGGATATGCATAGACTGCTACTCACAATCAACGCAATCGCGACACCGCGGGAAATTACCACGACCATCCCTCCTGTATCATGACGAACTACCCCCTAAAACGTTCAAAATACCGTGACTAACTCACCTCAACCCATCCCCCGGCAACCCAAACCACGGGTGCACCTCCCAGTTCAGTCTCCCCGCCAGAACCGCCGGATCATTCGCCATGATTTGCCCCGCCTCTGCCACGTCCTCCAGCGCGAAAATGCAAATCCCGCGGATCGGACCGTCATCCGTCAGCGGCCCATTCAAAATCAGTTTCCCTTCCGCTCGCGCCCGAAACATGTACTCCAGATGCTCCCGCTGGATTTGATTTGCGGTCGCCTCGTCATGATCACGCTTTGCCCCAACCGTGTACAACCCCAGCACATATTTCTTGCCGCCAGCGATGATCTTCATGATCTCGTCAAACGACGGCGGCTGTTTGGATTCGGCCACTTCCGTCTCGCCTTACATCCCCCTCACTCGTGCGCCAGCACCGAGTAAAAGGCGTTGAACAAAAACTCCTTCGGTTTGGACGAAAACGGCCCCAGCGTCCAGCTTGTGCCGCCACCCGTTACCGTCTCGCGCAGGAACTTGTACGAGCCGTCCTCGAACGCCACCCGGCAAATGACCGGCATCGTGAAACTCGGCAAAACATCCTTGCACCCGACCGTCACTTTCACCGCCCACTCGCTCCCCTGGGCTTCGATAGTGTGCTTGACGTCAAAATGGGGGATGTTGCGGCCGTACACCCACTCATCGAAAAACCATCCGAGCGGTTGCCCGTAATATTTCTCCGCCAACTTTTCGAAGTCGGCGTTCGTGAAGGTGCTGGCGTTCACCGTCTGCGCGCACTCGTTCATGAACCGCAGGAACGTCAAGTCGGAGTTCTTGTCCAGATCGTACATGAGATACCGGAGCATATGCAATGTCCAGGCCCCTTTGGTCACCCGAATCGTGACCGGACACCGGTCGCCGATCGCCAGCGGCTGGTCTTTGTTCTGGTCGGCCAGGGTATAGAGAGCGTCGCGCATGTTGGCCATTTCCAGAAGAAACACCTGCCCGCCCAGCGGCTTTTCCAGCGACATCGCGCCGAGATACACCGGGATGGCGTCGGCCAGCCAGTATTCGCGGGTCGTCGGAAGCCGCATCGTGTTGCCGAACCAGAGCCGCGCCGCCTGAAGCCCGGCGTCGAGGTACAGCCCACCCGTGCCGTCGATCAGACACTTGACCTGCGGCACTTCCATCACGCCGGTTGTCCCCTGCTTGCCGTCGGGATAGACCACAATCTTGTCCGCCCCCGGAAGTTGCCCGAGACGGGCGGTGAAATAATTGATCTCATCCATGATCGGCGGCTGGTACAGATCATCGGAGAGAAAACACGGGAATTTCGACTTCGACAGCGCGCTGGTCTTGAGAAACAGCACCGGCAATCCGTTCCCGCTGGTCAGGGTGATCGTGTCGTAAGAGCCGGTGTACGGTCGGAAGAAGTACATCCGGTACGGCTCAGCCGGCGCGGCGGTTACGCTGATCCTCCCGCGCTGGGCCGGCGGGACCGAATCCACCCCCGGCATCAGCAGGTTGTACCCTTTCGGAAACGTGGCGCTGATCCGGATGGGCGTCGCGGCGGGGTCTTCGATAAACGGAAAGGCCTGAACATAATCCCGCCCGTGATACCAGACCTTGAGATGAAGCGTGTCCCCTTTGTGGTAGTACCGGGGCAAAGCCACACCGACATACGCAAAATCCGTCCGACGCGAATACAAGACCGGCGCCTCGTCCAGATACACCGAATCATCATGTAGCGTCTTGTTCAGATAAAACGAGGTGAACTTGATTGAATCGACATTCACCAGCAGATCGAGCCGGGTCATGGCGTTATCGATCGACCGTCCATCCATCCCCCCCATATTCAAATTCACCTCCCGACCCACCAGCGAAACCGGGTAGGCGATCTCGGATAACCGGCGGTCATCGTACACATCCCGCTCCTTGCGCTGGAGCGAGACCCCGTCGATAGTGGTCAGATCGAATCCGAAGCGCTGATAACTGATCAGCATCTGTTCGGGGCGGTTGGGATTGAAGCAGAAGTTGAAACGCCCGAAATCGGCCCAGAAATACCCGTCGGACGACCGCTCATAGCACGACCGGAGAAGCTCAAAATAATTGTCGCGCTCGTGACCGATAATCGGCCGGAAGAAAAATTCCCCCTGCGCCTGCTTGGTTGACGTATTGTAGTCTTTCCAACTCATCGCCCCTTTGGTGAACGAAAACTTCTCTTTCAGCCGCAGATCCAGATCGTCGGCCATCCGGATGAAGCAGACCGAAAACGTGTCGTGCACGCTCGAATCGTCGCACGCATACAGCAGGTTCATCCGCTCAAGGTGGCTAGGGACCGTGATCTGGCAGTTTCCCGTGCCGATGAAGACCGCGGTCGTGGGCCGCCCCATCACCTCACGGCAGAGAAACATCTGCCCGCTCGCAAAGGTGAACCGGGCGAGGTCCTTTTCGTACACGAAATTCGTCACGGTGGCGACTTCAGCCGGTGCGTTCAGCAGATCGGCATCGAGCGATCCGTAATACTTCTTGAACTCCTTGGCGAAGGGGGAATCAGCCGCCGACGCCGCCACGGCGATCAGCAGGACCGCGAAAACCACAAGCACATATACCCGTTTCATGCAATGTCCCTTTCGAAAGTTACGCATTATGATAAGGACGTAAGCGACAATCGATTATCCAATCCGTTCTCAACTATTAGCGCACTCGCAACCGCCAGGAAAGCGGCGTATTTTTCCGTGTAATTTTCGCAGGCGGGCAGAAACCGATATGTCGGATGGTCCCCCCAGACGTCACGGATCGCCCGTTCGATTGCCAGCGCTTCGTCCGGCGATTCGCGCCTGATCTCGTCCCGCCGATAATACCGCTCCCCCAGAACAGCCGCCGAACCGAGCTGGATCACCGCCGTGTACCGGGCGTATTCCCGCTCCCGCGACGTTCCCACCGCGGCCATGGCTTCCGGGTGAAACGCAAAGGCATCAAGCGTCCCCCGATCGGTCACGAACGGTCGTTCGCCTGTTTCCGCCTCGCGCTCCGTCTGGCGGCGATATATTTCCGTGTGAAACGCCATCGGTTCGTGGCGGTAGCGGGGATGGTCGCGCAGAAGCCGGCGGGCCAGCTCGTCGAAAAAAACAAAACCGCCAAACGGCGGCTCGGCTTTCAATCGCTCCACAAATTCGGTCTTCCCCGACGCCGGCGCGCCGGTAATGACTATGCGTGGCGTCATAATCCCAATCTACCGGTCGCAAAGGGGGGCGTCAAGTTGTCCTCTTGCGCCGGATTGTTTGTGGAGATATACTGTCGGAAACGAATTGGCTGTACATTCGTACTAAGCGTATGACACTCAATCTGCACGGTATTCAGGATTTTCTGGCCGAACACGAGCTGGACGGCTGGCTGTTGGCCGATTTTCACGGCCGCAACGAGGTCGCTATCCGCCTCCTCGGCATCAAAGGCATGCTGACCCGCCGGATGTTCTATTTCATCCCCGCCGTCGGCGAACCCACCGCTCTGGTCAACCCGATCGAGGCCGACAAATTCAAACACCTGCCCGGTGACGTCCTTCCATGCCTGGGATACAAGATGCTTGAGTCCGAACTGACTCGCATTCTCGCAGGCAAAGACCGGATCGCCATGGAATACTCGCCGCTCGGACGACTGCCGTATGTGGCGATGGTCGATGCCGGCACCATCGATCTGGTGCGGCAATCCGGGGTGGAAATCGTCTCCTCCGCCGATCTGGTGGCCGCTTTTCAGGCCGCGCTTTCGGCCGAGCAGATCGCGACCCATCGCATGGCCGCGCATAATCTGATCGAAATCAAGGATGACACGTTCAAATTCATCGCCGACGCGGTCTCATCGGGCAAAACCATAACCGAATACGATGTCGTCCAGTTTGTCCTGCAGAAATTCGACGAGGACGACATTACCACCGATCATTCCCCCATCTGCGCGGTCGATTCCCACGGCGGCGACCCTCACTACGAACCGGCCGCCACCGGTTCCGCCTTTATCAAGCGCGGCCAGCTGATCGTGCTCGATATCTGGGCCAAGCTGAAACGCGAGGGGAGTATTTTCGGCGACATCACCTGGATGGCCTACACCGGCACGCGCGAGGAAATCCCGGCCAAATATACCAACCTCTTTTCCGTCCTCGCCAAAGCGCGCGACGGGGCGGTCGGCTTTATTCGCGAAAATATCGACAAACGCCCCGTGCACGGCTGGGAAGTTGACGATGTTTGCCGCCTGTTCATCACCGCGGCCGGACACGGCGACCGGTTCATCCATCGTACCGGGCACAGCATTACCGACTCCACTCACGGAAGCGGGCCGAATATCGACAATCTCGAAACCGAAGATCAGCGCCGCCTCGCCAAAGGACACCTCTTCTCGATTGAACCGGGCATTTACTATCCCGAATTCGGTCTGCGCACCGAAATTGATGTACTGATCGGCCATGAAGGCGCCGAGGTGACCACGCTCCCCCTGCAGACGGCAATTACGCCGTTGCTGTAGCCGCATGTTCATCACCGACGAGATGGTCAAGGAGGTGGAGCGCCGCTTCGGCGAGCCGGCCTTCCGCGAGTTCGTTCTCTCCGCCACCAAAACCGAGCTTGAACGCATCCGCTCCTCCCAGAAAGCGGGCCGCGACCACGATGTCACCCTCTATATCGAAAAGGACGGCCAACTGATCGTGATCGCCAAACATCCCTACCCGGCCGGCCTGTTCCGCGCGCCGTCGGGCGGCCTGCATCCGGGCGAGAACTTCCTGGACGGCATCACACGCGAGGCGCACGAGGAAACCGGATGCGAGATCGAAGTCACCCGCTTCATTTTGCGCACCGCCGTGAAATTCAAAAACGAATCCGACCGCCATGATGTCGTCCCCTGGCGGTCATTTGTCTTTTCCGCAAGATACCTCCGCGGCGATTTCAATTACACCGATCATCACGAGATTTCCGCTGTCCGACTGGCCGACTGGAGCGAATTTGAAAGTTTCGGAAGAATCATGCGGCAGTCCGACTCCGCCGGGCTTCACTACCGGGCCGAACTGCACGAGGTGGTCGCGGAACTGCTCGGCCGTACGACATAAGCGCCTTGTAGATCCGTGCGGGTTGGCCGCGCATGGTAGCGAAACAGGCACATCGTCATCTTGACAACTCTGTCGATCATTAGTATTTTAATATATCTATGGCCCCGCCGCCAAAGGTGAACATAGATGACGGGGCTGGCGCAGTATTCCGGGAGGGTGATTATGAAATTGCAGGAAACTATTGCCGTATGCGGCGTGGTCTGTCTGGCCGCGTCCATGGCGGTGGCATTACCACCGAAGAACCAATCTTCACCCCACAGCTCGCTTTCTCCGGGGACCATGGACTACAGCAAGTATGTCAATGCCAACAAGCTTCTCGGCTTTGTGTCCAACCAGGGACATCTGTTCTACGACGGCACCCAGTTTTTCGGCCGCTTTGACGGCCTGTATTTTCCGTACACGTCGGTCGACGATATACAATCCGGGGTGAATGACAAGACAGTGGTGTACAGCGCCGGTCTCTGGATGGGCGGCTGTGTCGGCGCGGATACGCTGGTTTCGGTGGCTGAATACAGCTCGGAGTATGTCGCCGGCAACATGAAAGGCGGCACTTTCGATCCCTTGTACATGGACGCCAAATATCGCGTGTATAAATTGTATCGCGACAGCATGGCCGCCAACCCCAACGCCGACTACCTCCAGTGGCCCGTCGCGCAGGGAGCGCCGGTCGATGGCGCCGGCCACCCGCTCTTGCTCGGCGACCAGACTGCCTGGTGTGTGTTCAGCGACGCGAAGGCCGATGAACACACCAATAATGCCGGTGGTACATCGCCGCTGGGGATTGAGGTCAGACAGACCGTCTGGGCTACTGACGACGCCGATCATGACAACGTCATCTTCCTCAAATACCAGTTATTCAACAGGGGAACCAGGCAGATCACCGGATTCTACATCTCATTGTGGGCCGACCCGGACCTGGGCGGAGCTTCCGACGATCTGGTCGGTTGCGACACGTTGAAGAATACCTTCTTTGCGTACAACGCGACCAATACCGATTCCAGGTACGGTTCCATTCCCCCGGCCTGGGGCGGAAGACTGTTGTGTGGTCCCATCGTGCCTCGTGCGGGCGATTCGGCCATAAGCTTCGGAAAAATCGTGCACGGATACCGAAATCTCGGTATGACGGCGTTCTCGAAATACATCAACGGTACCGACCCTGCTTCGCATAGCCACTCATATAATTACATGCGTGGCTTGATGCGAGATGGATCGACGTATATGTATATGGGAAACGGCCTTCGGTATGCGAATTCCGGCAACCCCGTCACCCAACAAGGAGACCTCGACGAAGATCCAGCCGACCGCCGACTGATGGCTACCAGCGGGCCAATCACCTTCAACCCAGGGGACAGCCAGGAAGTCATCTACGAGTTTGCCACGACCCTGGCCGGCGATCGTCTGACTTCCCTGAGTGAATTATTGTACCGACTTAGCGCGGACACGCCGACCGATGTGTCGTCGGTGGCTTCGGATATTCTTCCAGAGGCGTTTTCGCTCAGTCAAAATTACCCGAATCCATTTAATGCCGGAACTTCCCTGGAATTTGCCCTTTCCAGGCCACAATCGGTGCGGCTCGACGTGTACAACATGCTCGGCCAACGCGTAACGACGCTCGTCGATCGTTTCGTATCGGCCGGTGTCCACCGCGTGTCCTGGAATGGCGAGAGCGACAACGGCCTTCCCGCCGCTTCAGGGGTCTATGAATTCAGACTGAATGTCGCCGGCGCGAACAGAGTTGTCCGGGGAGTGTTGCTAAAATAGATGCCAGGCACGCGCATAATCTCCGGCGGGCAAAGTCATCGCACTCCCACCCTACCGGGCCGCTGACACCCCGGACAATAGTGCGCCGAGCGAGCGCCGAGTTTCTTCCGCACAATCTTTCCCCCGCATCTTCGGCAGGGTTCCCCCTCCCGGCCGTACACTTTCAGATACCGCTGGAACGACCCCGCCTCGCCGTTGACATTCGAGTACGAGTCAACCGATGTTCCGTTTCGCCGGATCGCCAGTCGCAGTAGCCGCTGGATGTGCCGGTGAAGTTCCGCCAGTTGCTTCGCCGGGACCTTCGAGGTCAGCCGTTTCGGGTGGAGCGACGCCGCCCAGAGCGATTCATCGGCATAGATATTCCCGACCCCCGCGATAAATGACTGATCCAGCAGGGCCGCCTTGAGCTGGCGCGGCCGTCGATGAGCCAGCGTTACAAAGTCCTTCGCCGAGATCTCCAGCGGTTCCGGGCCAAGCTCTTTGAGACCCTTCTGTTGCCACAATTCATCGTCTGTGTAGAGGCGCAACCGCCCGAAGCGGCGATAGTCGTTAAACCGAAGATACGACGGGACGGGATTGCCTTTTCGCGCCGTCAGATCGCGATCTTCGGGTTGTGAAAGTTGAAAGACAACCAGATCGTGCTTGTCGGGAGTGGGCATCTGTTTTTCATAAAAGAAGTGCCCGGTCATCTTCAGGTGCACCCAGAGCGTCACCCCGCCCGACAGGCCGATCAAAATGTTCTTCCCCCGTCGGTTGACGGTCAGAATCGTTCGATCGAAGAGCGCCGGGGCAAAATCCTGTGGCTGAACCTGTCGGCTGACCACAATCGACGCGGCCGGGGCGTTCACCGTGACGCCCAGGATCCTCTTTCCGATCACCGTGTCGCGCAATCCGCGACAGACCGTTTCAACTTCGGGGAGTTCAGGCATGGCGATAGGTGTGAACGTCAGACAAGGCGCGAGCGGTAATCCATAATCGCCGCCCGGATGGCATCGGGAGCCAGATTGGAACACGACATCTTTTCGGGCGGCAGACCGTTCAGTTTGTCGGCCACCTCTTCTCTGGTGAGCGCCCAGGCCTCGTCGAGGGTCATCCCGGTCACCATCTCCGCCGCCGCCGAACTGGTGGCGATCGCCGCCGCACACCCGAACGTCTTGAACTTCACCTCGACCAGTTTCCCGTCGGCAACCTTGATATAGAGTTTCATCACATCGCCGCACGAGGGGTTCCCCACCTGCCCGACTCCGTCCGGCTCGGCGATCTCCCCCGCATGCCTCGGATTGAGAAAATGATCCATCACGGTGGCGTTGTACATGGGGGGAAGGTACACCCCCCGTCGGTCAATAGCAAGATTACCGGGTCATGGGCAAATCGGTCAATCGTTTTCACTTGCCTCACCCCGGCGGCCCTCTTATGTTGGCGACAACATCATCCAGAATTGACGAAAGTCATCGGCTGACTCAGGAGGGACATGTGAAGCAACTCATCTGCGCACTTGCACTTGTGTGTGGCGGTCTGTCTATGGCCACCCACGCCGCCACCAGCGGAGCTGATCTCGCGGCGGCGATGGACAGAATCGAAAACGCCGAACTCGACACCACCACCGCCGGCTCCACAGCCGGACTGACCCTCGACCACAAAGACTTCTCACTTCAAATGGACTCCGGCTGGGGGGCTTTCTTTGAATCGGTCACGATTGATTCCGTCAAGCACGCCTTCGCCCTCTATCTGGAAGGAAAGGGACGATTCCGGTTCTTCCCCACTCCGGCCGTGGAGCGCGGCCAGATGAACCGCTTCTTCAAGACCGATTCGCTCGATCGTCCTTTTGAGAAAGCCGTCATCCTGCTCGGCGATTCGTTATCGGCAGTGGTTGCCAAGTCGCTCAAACCACTGACC
>JACRAV010000084.1 GCA_016213305.1 Candidatus Zixiibacteriota bacterium
AGCACGCCGATCTCTCTCTTGCGCTCCAGAATCGACATGACCATCGTGTTGATAATCCCCAGCGAAGCAGTCACCAGCGCAATCAGCCCGATCGCCCCGAGCGCCAGATCGAAATAGAAAAAGAACTTCTGAATCTCCTCGAACCGCTCGGCATAGCTGAAGGTCCGATACCCCATGGCCTCGACATTTTTCCGGATGGTCGAGTGCGGCATGGTCGGATCGACGTCGAGAGTGACCTGCGAATAGGTGCGCGTGCTGGTGTCCTGTGATGTCGGAAAGAACGAACCGCCGGAGACCATGCCGATCAGATCGGTCATCTCGCCGGTAAATCCGGCGTTGGTGAGTCGCCGCGCTCTCTGTGTCGGAATGATCACCGCCTCCACCGACATGCGGCGCGCCCGGCCTTCCTTGAGAATGCCACAAACCACAAAAGTGTCGGCGACCGTGGCGCGGGCGCTCAAATATCCATTCATAAACCGTTGGAGCGCGGCGCCGGCCTCGGTGCCGATAATCCGCCGACGATACGCGCGCGAAGCGACCGCCGAGTCGAAATTGATACGCTCGATTCGGTCCTCCAGTCGTTCGCCGCGGTCCTGCACAACGTGCGCCAATCCGCTGTCGAGCGACGACACTTTCACCGCGACAATCACGGTGTCGCCGACCAGATGTTCGGTCGTATCCACCCCCAGCTTCCTGGCGAAATCGGCGGTGACGACGATTTCGTTCGAGGAGTCGGACTCGAACGGTTTGCCGGATTCGATCCGGGAGAAAATCTTAAGCCGGGAGGCCGAAATGGAAAGCGCCTGGGCGGTGGTGCGGACGGTGGAATCGCCACGAGTCACATACACCGCGAAGGGGTCGTACGGAAAGGCCAGATTGACCCCGGGTATCACCGCCAGCGAGTCGAGCGCGCGCTCATCGAGCGGCGGGCGCGGCAGAGTGTCTTTGACCTGCGACGAATCGCGCGGATAGACCTGAATGGTGTTGAACAGTCCGAGATCGTTGAACTGGTCGGTGACCAACTGCTGATTGCCCGCCCCGAACGACAGCATCGAAACAAAAGCGGCGATGGCAATCACCACCCCCGAAGTCGTCAGAAAAGTGCGGAGTTTCATCCGCCACAGGTTCCCCGTCGAAATGGCGATCAGATCGCGGAAGGTCATTGGGCCGGTCCTCCCACAAGGGCGTCATCGACCACCCGGCCATAGTGCATCCTGATGATCCTCTGCGCATAGGTGCGCGCCAGGTCCAGGTTGTGCGTCACCATGACGACCGTCAGCCCCGACCGGTTCAGGTCGGCTAATAGTTCGACAATCTGCCGAGAGTTGTCTTCGTCGAGATTGCCGGTCGGTTCGTCGGCGAAGAGTATTTCGGGATGCTTTACAATGGCCCTCGCCAGCGCCACTCTCTGCTGTTCGCCGCCGGAGAGATCGGCCGGGCGATGGGTCATGCGGTCGGCCAGCCCGAGGCGGTCTAGGATGGCAGAGGCCAGACGGTGCCGCTCCCTGGGCGGCGTATGGTTGAACAGAAGGGCCGCCTCGACGTTCTGCAAAGCGGTGTAATGGGCGATGAGATTGAACGACTGAAAGACGATCCCCACCCGGCGCGCCCGATAGGTCGAAAGCTCGCGTCGCGACCGGGATCCGAGCGGGGTGCCGTCGATTTCGATTTCTCCGCCGGAGGGGGTATCAAGCCCGGCCAGCAAATTGAGCAAAGTTGATTTCCCGGACCCGGACGACCCCACCACGCTCACGAACTCGTTTCGATTCACCGCCAGCGAGACGGTATCAACGGCGCGGACTTCGCTTTGCCCCCGGCGGTAGTAGCGGCACAGGTTGATGGTGCGGATCAGGGGATCGGACGACATACGTTGTAGTATACGATGGAACTGGGTCGAAAGATACATGATTGGGTGGGGGGCGGATTAGCAAGGCAGGTTGTCCAGATGCTCTTCTTCGAATACTCCCGACGAAGAAAATGGCGCCGGGGGTTGCCCGGCGCCATGAAAATCGCAATTCAGACTTGTGTCATTGTCCGCACATGACCGGGGGAGCGAAGTTCGGATTGTAGAGATAGGAGATGAGCCAGCTCAGGTCCGAGGCATCAATGCCGTCCAGGCCGTCGATATTCCCCTCCTCGGCACAGCACAACGGTCTCAAGCTGATAAACAGGTTGTCGATCAGCGCGGTCAGGTCGGAGATATCAATACTGTTTGTAGGGTCGCAATCGACATTCCCCCTGATGCCGGAGCAACAGCCGCTGGAAATGTACAAGGCGTAATGGTGCCACCATTCGCCGGGTTGGCCGTCGATAACTTCGCGGACCCGCCAGTAGTACACGGCCTCGCGATCGAGAGCGTTTTTGAGGAAATATTTCGACTCCGTCAGTCCCTGAACGTCCTCGATCAGCGACCGGAAATCGGTGTATTTGGACAACTGGAAGTCATAGGTCAGTCCTCCCCGGGCGCGTTTGGCCAGTCCGGTCCAGTCGATCACCGGCTGGCTGTTGGGGGTCGCGATACCGCTCTGCGGGCTGATCGCCGGGACCTGTTCGACCCGGAAATAGTACACCGCGCTGTCGTTGGTTCGCGGTGACGCGGCGGCGCTTCCGCCTGAGAGCTGGTCGCTGTTGAGGGCCACGGTCGCCTGCTGGGAGCCGTCCACCCCGACCGCCACGCTGTACACCGGATTGGTGACATTGGGTTGGGGCTGAACGACAATCGTATATTCGCCGTCGATCATATTGTAATCGACTGTCCGATCATCGAGCATATTGTTCTGATCGACGTCGAGTTGCCAGTAGAAGGACCCGGACACGGTGCTTCCACCGTCGGATATCCAGTAATCGTCCGGATTGTACACCTGGAGTGACACCTGCGAACTTCCGGAGGCGGGGGCACGAAGGTACCCGGAGGCGCTGTGCACGCCGGAAAAGGCCGTAACCACCATTTCATCGTTCAGTACCGGTTCATCGGGCGGAGTGCTGTACATGATGGTGATCGGCCCGGGACCCTGATACGCACCGGTGATAAAGTCGGGGTTACCGTCGCGGTCCAGATCGCCGCTGGCCATCGCCACCGTGTTTCCGGCCGGATGCGGATAGAGGGTCTCGGACTGCCGAGGGAAATTCCCCAGACCGTCGCCGTACAGCACGATCACTTTTTCATCCAGAGCTGATCCGGACGACACCGCCACGTCGAGATTGTAGTCCCGATCGACATCGGCAATGAGGGCGCTTACGGCTTCCCCATGAAGCAAGGTCGTGTACACATTTTTGAAGCCGCCGAGTCCGTCGCCAAAACCAACTGTCACCCGGCTGTGCTCAATCGAATCGGCGCCTAAAAACGCGACACAGGCGATATCGGGGACGCCGTCCTTGTCCAGATCGCCCACGCTGGCCGTGGGCGGTACAGTACTAATGTTATGATCGACAAACAACGAACCGGCGGGTGCGAAACCGCCGATACGGTCGTTTAGATAAATAGTCGTCGAGTCCTGATGGCGGATGGCCAGATCGTCCCAGCCATCGACATTGAAATCAGCGACGTTGATGCCTTCGGCAATGAAATCCGCTACCGGCTGAGCCGCGCTGGCCTTACCAGGGCCGCCATATATGATGGTACCGTTGCCAAGGATGATATCCGCATACTGGTCGCCGTTGATATGTCCGGAGGCGATCGACGTGATCGGCGCGCCGGCATACGGGGTCGAATCGACGCCGAACGACCGATTCCCTTTGTTCAGCAGAAGATACACGTACTGCCCGTCGATACTGCCGACCGCGGCGATATCCGGCATGGTGTCGGCGTTGAAGAAGTCGATCACCATCGGCGTGCTCCGGGCGCCCAGAAGTCTGACCGGCGCGTCGAACAATCCTCCCGAATGGCCGAAGGCGACCCAGAGACCGCCCAGGTCCGTCGTCGCGTTGCCGCTGGATGAATAGACGATATCGGTATAATTATCCTGATCGAAATCGGACGAGTTCATGTACTTGATATCCGCCTGATATTGCTGGGTCGGCACAAACGACGTATCGTTGAAGATTGCCAGGATGCTGTGATTGGCGGTGACATTGGAAAACGTGAAGTCAGCCAGCTTGCCTTTCGATTCACCATCAACCACAATATCATTCACCAGATATCCGGGGTCGGGCGTGAAGGTGAACGCCTGATCGCTCCCGTACGGCACCGGCACCGGGCCGGATGGGCTGATCGTCCCGTGAGCCAGCGCTGACGCCGTAATGAAGTAGATATGGACGGCGAAGGTGGCGTTGATCGTATGATTCGATGAGATGTTCTTAAAGGTATAGTTCGAGACCGGGCCGATCGATGAATCGTCCACGACGACATCAGCAATGTAATGCCCGACATCCGGCGTGATCGCCAGGGCCAGCGAATCGCCGAAGGAAACGCCGATGATGCCCGAGGGCGAAATTGTGCCGTGCTCCCCGGCGGTGGCGGTCACGGTAAAGTTGTTGATAGCAAACGTCGCGGAAATCGTGTGACCGGCGACCACCTGATGAAAGGTATAACTGGTCTGGGCGCCGATCGAACTGCCGTCCACCAAGACATCGACGATGTGATATCCGACGTCGGGCGTTATCGTGAAGCTCTGATCGGATGAGTCGGTAACGGTGACCAGACCCGACGGACTGATCGTTCCGCCCGGTCCCGCCGAGGCGGAAATGGTGTGCGTCACGGGGACGGGCACCGTAAAACAGAACTTCCCTCCCCACTGGGGACGAAGGGAGCCGACCGACGAATTGGTTTTCCAGTCCCACAGATAGAGCGGCGAAATCGACAATGAATCCAGACAAATGGTTTTGCCGGTATCTGAAAGATTCAGCAGGACGCCGACCAAAAAGGCGCCGTCGTAGGTTCCCGGAGTGAGAAACTTCTTGGGTTGCCCGGTGGTTTTGAACCCGACTGAATCGGGGCTGACATTGTCGGCCCACACCGTTGAGACGACGTTGTCCCCCCAGCTTTCCATCAGCACCGGCGAAATAGAAGCTTTCACCGTATCCCAAACCGCCCCGTTCGGGGTTGTAATCTGGAAGGCATTGGTGAAACCGGAGACTTTGGTGCCATAGGCCGGATCGAGACTCTCGATCTTCAGAGCGATCCGGAACGTGAAGGTCCCGGTATCACCGCTGAACCCCCCGGTCACGTTCGTGACATATATCTTACCCGTAAGCGCGGCGGCATCGCTTGGATTTTGCCAGCCGTCGGATTTCACGCCGGGCGCATCGCCGGCCAAGACCCCGGAAGAAAGACATGTCGCCGCAATCAGAATTATCAGTGCTCTGTTCATAGAATGTCGTCGTTACCCTTTCCGTCCTAAAGAAATCGTTGCCAAACCATCAATCGGTTTTCACGACGCACGGTGTCATGATTCGAGAAGTGTTCGTAAATCCGGCGTTTTCGCAGACGTGTCAATATACTACGGGTAATAAGTCCAGCAAAGCCCGATTTGTCAATAAAATAGTCTAAAGGGGTCCATTAAATTGGCAAGGTCGCAGGGACGGCGAAGGGGGGCGCTTACTTGCCCAGCGAGGCGAAGTGGGGGTCTGGGGCCAGCTCTTTTTCGGTGGGTCCCCAGAAGGCCACGACTGCCCGCTCCATCACGGAGCGGCTTCGGGTTGGGTCCCCCAGTAAAGCCCAGCCACGCGCCACGTTAGCCAGCACCTCGCCGGCGTGGGCGGCCTCGATTTCCAGCCGGTCCAGCATAGCGGCCGCCTCCTCCCGCTTGCCGAGACCGATCAACGCCAGGGCCCTGAACCCCTGGTAATTCAGATCGGGAGAGACCGTCCCGTCCGATAGCTCGGTTAGTACCACAACCGTTCGGTACTGTTCCGCCGCCTGCTCATGCTTGCCCATGAGACCCAGGACAAACCCGAGATAATAGTGCGAGGCGAAAAGGAAATACCCGGCATTGATCGAATTTTCTATGGCGCTACATGCCTCGGGGAGCTTGCCGGTGACCATATGCACATACCCGGCATCGAGATAGCAGTTGGGGTCGCCTTTGAACTTTGCCGCCTGAATCAGGTTTTCCAGCGCCACGTCAAATACCCCCAGTTTCATATACACCGCCCCCAGATTGTAGTAGGCGCGGCCGTAATCGGGGCCGAGTTCGATCGCACGCTGGAGGGTGGAGATAGCCACGGTGAAACGGCGCTCGTCCATGTGGATCAAGCTGAGCAGAAGAAGGGTCTCGAGATCGGTGGGGGCCAATTCGAGTGATTTCCGCGCCCAGGTGAGCGCCTCTTGATATTGCCCGAACGAGCGCTTGAGCCAGCCGATAGTCCGATACCCGACGGCGTACTTAGGATTGTACTTGATGGCGGTCAGGAAGCACTTCTCGGCCTCGGCCGATTTGCCGGTGAACATGTAATACCGTCCGAGCGAGCGGTGAACTTCCGGTAATGCCGGATTGATCTTCATGGCCTTCTC
>JACRAV010000081.1 GCA_016213305.1 Candidatus Zixiibacteriota bacterium
CGAGAGTTGCTCACGGCGGAGATTGGGGATCTGTTGTTTGCCGTTGCGTCGCTGGCGCGCAAGGTGCAGGTTGATCCGGAGTATGCGCTCAAGAAAGCGCTCGCGACTTTTCGCCTTCGATTTGATGAAATGGAAAAGCGCGCGGTTGCCGGCGGAACGACGCTCGACCAGCACTCGCTTGAGGCGCTTGAAGAAATATGGCAGGCCGTGAAACGGGATCAACGGGGACAGGGAAGGTCTTCGAAGGAGAAGAATAAGTGAATGGGAAATTATTTCCCACCGCTTGTGCGATTGTCAAAACTTTTGTCAAGCATAAATTCTTCGCGTGTGAAAAAAGGTGATTTTTTTGTTGTGTTGAATTTGGCGGGCGAATACCTTTGGCGGCATTGTAGCGAGTCTGTTAGCGCGTACAAGTGACGTTGAGATAGACGGTTGGATAGTCGGACGACCAGGAATAACAGCAGGGCCATGTGCCCTGGGAGGGAACGCCTATGATGCGACAGTAATGCGTTGCGATGACCGGCGACGGTCACCGAGAACGCGCGACTTGTTTCTCAAAAGGTATGACGATTGAAATTGGAAATTTAACCAACTGATTCAAACCTATAGTTTAAGGGAACTGTATGAAGAAAACTTTAATTCTCGCGCTCGCCGCGCTGATGCTACTCAGTGCCGGCGCATCAGCGACCATCACTCGCGTCACGACGCTGGGTAATACGAACAACATCCTGCTCGACGAGGCCAACGTGTGGCTCTATCCGGCGCGGATCAACATGTATCCGAACTTTGCGGCCGCGGAAGCGGGCGGCGACATTGAGGCTTTTGGCGTACACTGGAAGTTCGGCGACAAGAATCCATGGGTTCTGGGAACCTACTTCTACACGGGGGGTTGGCAGGAGCCGACCGGTGGTTCAGGCGGCCCGCTGGGTTTGTCGAACACCTTTCTGCCGTTCTGGTACCCGGCTCCCGACCTTTCGGCTTGGGTTCCGCTGGTCGATACGGTGACGAGCAACACCCGGTTCACGCTGTTTTATGGTCGGAAGCTGGGCAACAATCCGTTCGGCTTCTATCTCAACGCGGTACACGCCTCGTTTGAGAATGAAACCGTTGGCAACGAAGAGACGCAGGCCGTGAATGAATACGACTTTGGCGTGGGCCTCACCGATGCTAACGGGAAGTGGGACTTGGCCGCCGGTCTGAACATGTTCGGCTGGACGTACAAGGTTGACGCCACCAGTTACGATACCAAGCCGAAAGGGAACACTTCGTTCTGGGCGAACGGCCGCATGTTCAAGCAGTTGAATCCCCAGTGGACAATCGTGCCCAATGGCGGCTTCATTTTCGGCAAGTATCAGGCCGATGACTACAATGGTGACGCGACGATGGATCTGTCGGACAAGTACGACGTATTCTCATTCTTTGGCGGCATTGGCGCTCATTACACTCCGGCGGCGAATATGCTGGCGGTGGGTGAGTTCGGTATTGCCTATGGCTCCATCAAGAATACCCTCACCCCGACCGGCGGAACGGCCACCGAAACGAAGGATAATATTTTCACTCTGCCCTATTTCAAGGCCGGTTTCGAAGGCAAGGTGTTCGACTGGCTTGATCTGCGACTGGGCGCAACTTCGTACTGGCAACGGTCGTCGGAAGAGATTGCCGGCGTGTCCAAAACCAGGTACAACTATCCGGACAACGTGACGTATCTTGGCACAGGGATGCACTTTGGCAACCTGCACCTTGACACCTACGCTAACCCGGCGATTCTGCAGAATGGATTCAATTTCATCTCGGGCGAGACGACCACTCTCAACTATCACGTCTCCGTTCTGTACGAGTTCAAGTAAGTCGATCAGACGATTCTTTTGATAAAAGCCCGGCGAAAGCCGGGCTTTTTTTATTCCGGGGAGGAAGCGAGGGGCCTGGGCCGGTATGACCGGGATATTCTCGTGCGTGGTGGACGTCCCCGTCCACCACGAGAGCGGAAAACCCCCGTCTCCCGGGTTGACTTTTTGAGCTTTGGCCGGGGGGCGCCGGTCGGTGCGGACGGGCGTTCTTTTCCCTTGCCCAAACCCCCTTGCAGGGGCTAAACTATGGTCGGCATGGGCCGATAATAGGTGTGGCACAGGGATGGCGGCCATCCGGCCATAACATAGGATAAAGGGATTTACCTTGGGATTCTTTGATTTTTTCACCAACGATATCGGCATCGATCTCGGCACCGCCAACACACTGGTGTATGTTGCCAAACAGGGGATCGTCCTGAACGAACCGTCCGTCGTGGCGGTCGAAAAAAGCACCAACAAGATCCTGGCGGTCGGCTCGGCGGCCAAGGAAATGACCGGGCGCACCCCGGGCGGGATCGAAGCGATCCGGCCCCTCAAAGACGGGGTGATTGCCGATTTCGAAATGTCCGAAAAGCTGATCGCCGACTTCATCCGCAGGGTCGTCAAGCACAAATACCTGATGAAACCGCGGGTTGTGATATCCGTGCCGTCGGGGATTACCGAAGTGGAAAAGCGCGCGGTGCGCGACTCGGCGGAGAACGCCGGCGCCCGCGAAGTGTTCCTTCTGCAGGAACCGATGGCGGCGGCAATAGGCGTGGGACTGTCGGTCGATCAACCGACCGGCATCATGATCATCGATATCGGCGGCGGAACCTCGGAAATCGCCGTGATCGCGCTCAACGGGATCGTCAATGATACCTCGATCCGCGTGGCGGGCGACGAGTTCAACGATGCCATCATCAACTATCTGAAGAAGAATTACAATCTCCTGATCGGTGAGCTGACCGCCGAGGAGATCAAGATTAAGATTGGTTCGGCCTTCCCGCTCGAAAAAGAACTGTCGATGGAAATCCGCGGCCGCGATCTGGTGGCGGGGATCCCGAAGAACCTCAAGCTGTCTTCGGTGCAGGTGCGCGAGGCGCTCTCCGAGACGCTGGATATCGTGGTCGAAGCGGTGCGCCAGGCGCTCGAACAAACTCCGCCCGAACTGGCGGCGGATATTCTCGATCGAGGAATCATTCTGACCGGCGGCGGCGCGCTCTTGCGCGGGCTTGATAAGCGGCTCCGGCAGGAGACCAATCTTCCGGTCCACGTGGCCGAGGACCCGCTGACCTGCGTGGTCCGGGGCACGGGGAAAGTGCTGGAAGACTTCGTCAAGTACGCCAAGGTGCTTGAGCGGAGCCGTAAAGACTGATCCGACAATGAGTTGGCTAAAGCCGGGCACTCCCCGGCTTTTTTGTTTCCGGCATTAATCTTTTCGCTGGACTGGGCTGTCTTAGCCGCAGACTATGAACGTATGGAAAGTCGGCCTGACCCTACCCTTGAACCCCTTGTCCTGGCGGCCAAAGCCGGCGACCAGAAAGCGTTCGGAGAGATTGTAAGAAAACTCATGAATCCCGTAATGGCCCTCACCTATCGAATGACCGGCGACCGTGACGTCGCCTCGGACCTGGCGCAGGAGACATTTGTGACAGCCTGGGAGGAGCTGTCGCATTTTCGTGGTCAGAGTTCCGTGAAAAGCTGGGTCTGGCGGATCGCGGCCAATCGCTCGCTCAATTATCTCGAATCATTGAGCCGCAGGCGCACCCATGAGCTGACCAATATATCAGAAGACATTGCCGCCCCGGGGAATATTCACCGGGAGCTGGAACAGGATGAACTCCGGCGCGGCGTGCTGGCGTTTATGAGCACCTTACCGCCGCAACAGCGACTGGTCTTTGAACTGCGGTTTTACCAGCAGATGTCGTTCGAGGAAATTTCGCAGGCGATGGACCGGGCGCTGGGTACGGTGAAAACGCTGTATCGTGAGGCGATCGGCAAACTTCGCGCCCATGCGAAACAATCGGGGTGGCGGTCATGACCTGCAACGAATATCAGGATCGACTGGCCGAGTGCCTCGGTCAGCCGGAACTTCCGGCCGATCTGGCCGCGCATGTTTCCGACTGTACCGATTGTGCATCCGTCTGGGAAGAACTGAAACAGATCGGCGGGCATCTTGGTTCGGACAGCGCCTTCTACCCCGAACCGCACGAGGCGGAACTGGTGGCGCAGGTGGTGGAACGGGAAATCAGAGCGGCCGAGCATGGCGCGAAGGTCATCCGTCCGCATTGGTGGACGCGGGTGGCCCAGGTGGCCGCCGCGGCCGTGGTCATTGTCGGCGCCGTGACCGTCACCTGGAAATTTACCCACCAACCGGGCACCGGCGGGGATACGGCCACATCATCCCAGTTCGCCGATACATCGCAGTTCTCGGCGCAGGATGACACCGAAGAATTGTCATCCGACGTCATCCGTTTGCTCCTGTACGATGTCTCCACTACCGACAACTTCAGAGCGAGCGAGGTATTGCTCAACGACATTTCGGATGAGGAAGCGGCGTATCTTCGAACATCATTAAAGGCGGGGGATTTGTTGTGAGGATGCAAAGTCAAATGCGTATTGCAGGAATTGTTGCGGCGATGTTTATCATCGCGGTCGTTCTGCCCACCTCGGCTCAAGCGCAAACAGCCGACCGGACTTCGGAGCAGATTGTACAGGTCCTCGACGGCCCGTTTGAGCAGGCCCCTGATGCCCCCATGGCCGGAAGACCAGGCCCCGGCGGGCCTGATAGACAGGAAATGGAACGCCAGCGCCGGCATTTGGAACAACTGCGAATGCTGAAACTGCTTGAAGTCCTCGACCTGAAGGATTCGAAGGAGGAACCGTTCCTGATGGCGTTTCGGGCAATGCGAAAATCCCAGCGAGACCTGGATGAACAGAAGAAGAAACTGCTCGCCCGGTTGTCTGAGACCATTCAGTCGCCGTCGCGCGATGATCGGAAGATCAACGCCCTGACCGACAGCGTGGTACAGATCAGCGATCAAAAACGGGCACAGGCCGGGGCATTTCTGGCAAAGGCCAGAACCATTCTCAACGCCGAACAGACGGCCAAGCTGGTGATTTTTGAGGAGCGGTTCGAGTACGAACTTCTGGAACGAGTCAGAGAATTCCGCCGCATGGGTCGCATGGGCGGCCCGATGCGCGATCCGATGGATAGTAACTAATAACCATGAAATCTGGGGAGGAAATAGCCATGAAGCATTTCACAGTCATCGCCGCACTCCTGTTTGCCCTGCCCCTGGTCGTACTTGGCCAGCCGGGCGAGGATGCGCCGAAAGCTGATATCGAGAAGGTCATTCAAATGGGTCCCGGACACGGTCCCATGTGCGGTCCCGGCGGCGCTCCGGCGGCCATGCAGTGCGGCCCGATGGGCGGCCCGGGCGGCATGGAGTGTTGCGGCAAGGGACGCGGCATGAAAGGGCGCGGCGGGCATGGTCCCGGCATGGATATGCTCTTCCGTATGGCCGACGAACTCGAACTAACTGCCGACCAAAAAGCCAAACTTGAAAAGATGCGCACCGATTTCAAGCTGGCGGTCATCGATCAGCAGGCGAAGATCAAGAAGACCCGCGTTCTGCTGGGCGATCTGAGGCGTGACGACAAAGCGGCGGCCGGCGCAGTCGAAGCCAAGATCGACGAGATGGCCCGTCTGCGCGCCGAGATGGCCAAAATGAAATACCGCCATCATTCAGCGATCAAAGCGGTCCTGACCGACAAGCAGAAGGACATGATCAAGAAGAAGATGGAACAGGGGCCGATGAAACGGATCAAGGAGATCCGGATCATGGAAGGCAAGGCCCCGCACGGCATGGAAGGATAACCCCTCCTTTAGACATTCTCATCGCCAAAGAAAAGCCCGGCACCTGCCGGGCTTTTCCGTTTTGTCGTGGCGTCTATTCTATCGTCTTGTAAATCTCGCGCCGCCCGCTTTCCACCAGCGTGGCGAACTTCTTGTACCAGGCGCTCCATTCCTTGGAAGCCCCGGCGGAACCGTGGCCCCGCTCGAAATCCGACAGGGTTTTGAATTGAAGCTCCATGACGAGGGTGTAGAACGGGCCGGTGACGTCGGTCATCAGTCGAACCTTGGCATTGGTGCTCTTGGTGAGCATCACGGCCCCTTTTTTCCACAGCGCGACGGCCTCGCGCGATTTTCCGAATTTGAGCTGAAAGACGTTGCGTACGATAATCATGTAATCCTCCGGTTATAAACAGGTAAAAGTGGACTTATAATGTCAATGTACGAGTCTCGGCGTTTTGGGGCAATAGGAATTTGCAGTGCATGTCGGCCCCAGCCGTCGTATCTACCTCACTGAAGACTATGGCCGCCGACTGCCAGAAAGCGGCATCTGCCTTCAAAGGCAATGCCAGCGTCACCTGCGGGATCAGGTTATTGTATTGATATACAATCGGTTGCGGGACCATTAGACGGTACTCAATTCTTCGTGGACCATCAGAACTATCTGCCAATTTGGCATATTGGGGAGCGATGGCGCTTGACTGGCGACCGGTTCCGGGATATCGTATGGCATGCCGCTGACTGACCGCCAGGTACTGGAATTTATCAAAGCCCAGAGCGATCGCCCCATGAAGCTCAAAGAGCTGGCGAGGGCGCTGGAAGTCTCCGCCGAGGAGTACCCCGCCCTGCGGCGGGCCGTCAAACAAATGATCGATGCCGGCGATCTGGTCATGCTCAAACGCAACCGGATCGGCGTGGCGGAGAAGATGAATCTGCTGGTAGGCAAAATCTCGATCGCCCGGACCGGCACCGGGTTTGTCAGCCGCGAAGGACAGGACGAAGATATTGTCATCCCATCATCGGAGTTGCAAACCTCGCTCGACGGCGACGAAGTAGTGGTGCGGCTGACCGCCATCCGCGAGGGACGCCAGTACGGAACCGTCATCCGGGTCGCCAAACGAGTGGCGCGCAATATCGTCGGAACATTCCGAATCAGCCGGAGTTGGCGATTCGTAGTTCCGGACAATCCCAAAATTCACCGCGATATTTATATCGCTCCGGACCAGACCCAAAACGCCAAAGAAGGCGAAAAAGTGGTGGCGGTGCTGACCGTCTGGGATGACCCGTATCAAAATCCCGAAGGCAAGATCATCGAGCGTCTCGGCCCGCCGCACGCGCCGGGGGTGGATATGCTGGCGGTGATCCGAAGTTTCAACTTCAATGACAAGTTTTCGGCCGACGTCTTAAGCGAAGCCGAGCAGGTGGCGGCGCGTCTGGACGACGGCGAATCGCACGGCAAGCGCCTCGATCTGACCCGCGAGTGCATCTACACCATCGATCCGGTGGACGCCAAGGATCACGACGACGCGGTCGCGGTGGAGAAGACTTCCGAGGGGTACCGGCTGGGAGTGCATATTGCCGATGTCTCGTTTTATGTCGATGAAGGGGGGGCGCTCGACCAGGAGGCGCTTCTGCGCGGCAATTCGGTCTATCTGCCGGGGACGGTGATACCGATGTTGCCGGAGATTCTGTCGAGCGACACCTGTTCTCTCCGCCCGCACCGGAATCGGCTAACCCATTCGGTATTCATCGACTTTGACCGGACCGGCAAACCGATCAAGTGGGAAATCAAGGACACCATTATTTCATCCAAAGCCAAACTCACCTACGAACAGGTGCAGGCATTTTTCGACGGCAAGGATGCCGCCTCGATTCCCAAAGCGGTCAGCGAAAATCTTCAGGTGGCCCGCCAGCTGGCTCAGATACTGTCGCAGAGGCGATTCTCCGAAGGGTCGCTGGATTTTGATCTCCCCGAATCATCGATTATCCTGAACGACCAGGGTGAAGTCGTCGAGCTGGGGAACCGGGTGCGGCTGGAATCGCACCGTCTGGTCGAGGAATTCATGCTGGCCGCCAATCGAGCGGTGGCGCTTGAGGTCTTCCGGCTGGGACAGCCCTTTTTGTACCGGGTCCACGACCGGCCCGATCACGAAAAAGTGCAGGCCTTCTCGTATATGATGGGCCGGCTGGGCCAGAAATTTCCCGTCTCGCCCAATCTGAAGCCGGTTCATTTCGCACGCTTTCTCAAGTCGGTCGAAAAAGTCCCCGAAGCCGATTTCATCAACGAATTGATGCTTCGCTCGATGCAAAAAGCGGTCTACCAGCGCGAAAACATCGGCCACTTCGGGCTGGCGTTCACCCACTACACCCATTTCACCTCGCCGATCCGGCGCTACCCCGACCTGGTGGTGCATCGACTCCTGCGAAAGCTGAAGAAGGGCACGTACCCGCATGCCTTCGCCAAACGGGCGGCCGATGTGATCGATATGGTTGGTCATCATTGCTCGGAGACTGAGCGAACGGCCGAACAGGCCGAGCGGCTGGCCGTGAAGATAAAACAGGCGGCCTTCATGGCCAAACATGTGGGTGAGGAATACGACGGCGTGGTCTCCGGCGTCACCCCGTTTGGATTCTTTGTCCGTCTGCTGGGGTTGGGCGCCGAGGGGATGGTGCGGATGTCAACGGTCGACGATGACTACTACATCTACGACGAGAAGCATTATCAGATATCAGGGCGGCGGCGCGGGCGAAGTTTTCGTCTGGGCGACTCGATTCGGGTCGGCGTGCTGAAAGTTGACACGGTCAAAAGTGAAATCGACCTGTATCCGGCGGAGAAAGCCGGAACAAAGAAAGCGACGGACAAACCGCTCCCTAAACCGGGCGGAGCGACCCGAAAAAAAAATCATCCCGCGATGAAGAAACGACGACACGGACGAAAGACATGACGCAGAAATCAGACTCAAGCGCGATACTCCCCCCATCCGTCACGGCGCGCATCGCCATCTTCACCGATCCGCGCGACCAGTCGGCCAAGGAAATTGCTTGGAAACAGCTGGGCACGGTGGTCACCGGCCTGCCGGAACTGTACCGGGCGGCGCGCGAGGGACGGCTGGATATCATACTGGTCGATGAGCGCCGGCAGGAGATAAACAATACCATTGCCAACAAACTCCGCCGCGACAACGGGCTGACCGAAATCTGGACGCTGGTGGAAGGGGACGCGGCTCCGGAGGCGCGGGAATATATCGACGGATACATCTCACGTGATCTGGATCAGGTCGGGTTTGCGCGAAAGCTCGAAGACATTCTTGCCGACCGCGAACTACTGGCCCGATACCAGATAATCGCCCGGTCATCGGCGATGAAGGCAGTGGCCAGGATTATCGCGCGCATTGCGCCGACCGACGTTTCCGCGCTGGTGGTGGGACCGTCGGGTTCCGGCAAGGAACTGGTGGCCCGCGCGCTTCACCGTGACTCATTGCGCAAGGACCGGCCGTTCGTGGCGATCAATTGCGCGGCAATCGCCGAGGGAGTGCTGGAGTCGGAGTTGTTTGGACACGAGAAAGGATCGTTCACCGGCGCGGTCACCCGGCGCGACGGGCTGTTTTCCAAAGCCGACGGCGGTACGATCTTCCTCGATGAAATCGGCGAAACCAAACCCGACACGCAGGTCAAACTGCTTCGTTTCCTCGAAGACGGAACATTTTATCCGGTGGGGTCATCGACCGCCCGCCGGGCCAATGTGCGGGTGGTGGCGGCCACCAACCGCGATCTGGTTGAAGCCATCGCCGAGCGTCAGTTCCGCGAGGATCTGTATTTCCGTCTCAGCGTGGTGAAGATCGTGCTTCCGCCCCTGCTGAATCGCAAGGGGGATATCCAGCCGCTACTGCAGTATTTCGTGGCCGATCATCCGGACCTTGATTTCTCCGATTCGGCGCTCGACCTTTTGCGGCGGTACGACTGGCCGGGAAACGTGCGCCAGCTGAAAAATTTCGCCACCCGCATGGCGGCGCTGAAACCCAAAGGATTGATCGGCATCGACGATGTCGAGGCGTTCATCACCGAACAACACGTATCGGGCGGATCGACTCTGCCGGTGTCCACCGGCCGCACCACCGAAGAAGCGGGACAGGAACTGATCTATCGCGCCATTCTGTCATTGGGCAACGAGGTGCGCCTGCTTCGCGATCTGATCACCTCGCACCTTCCCAGCGAACCCGAAAGCGGCGATATCACGGCGGCCGCCGCCGCCCGAACCGCCGGCACCATGGACGAAATGGAACGAGTACTCATAGAAAAGGCGCTGGCCGAAACGAAAGGTAACCGCAAAGAAACTGCCCGGCGGTTGGGGATTGGTGAGCGAACGTTATATCGGAAACTGGGGAAGTACAAACTGCGGTAAGTTTGCCGTCCTTGTACTCTTATTTGGCCTTTTGATCTTCGGGACCGCCTCCGCGCAGGAGGTGTCCACCGAGGTTCTTCCGTCCGAGGATGAACTTCTCGACGCCCTGATCAACGGCGAAATCGAATACGATGTCTATCTGACCCTCACCGATCTGTTGATAAACGGCGTCGATACGTCGCAGTTGTATATGTTCGACAACATCCCCGGTCTCCCAGCTCCGCGCTCCACCAGCCGGCGCTCACTGCTGGAGAACGAACAGGTGCGCGCGCTGGTCGGCGGAAATCGGCCACCCGCCGGCGGGCAGGGTTCGATTCGTTATCGATATGGACAGGAACTGGAAGACGCCGGTCGCGGCCGGTATCGCGCCGTATCCCGGTATGCGTTGACGCCGAACATCGAAGGCGCCCTCAGCATGGCCCGCGAATACTCCGGACGCGAACGAATTCTCAGCCGATCACTCGATGTTCGCTTCGATTCGTCAAACATCGTGCGTCGAATGACATTGGGATCATTTCGGGAACGATTCGGCCTGGGCACGGCCATCGGATACAGGGGCAAACTGCTCTCTTCTTCGAATCAACTGAACGGGGAATCGATGCTGGTCCCGGATTGGGGAGGATACAACGGCGTCCGGCTCGAAATGACCCGCTCAGGTTTCAACTCAACGGTTTTGGCTTCATACAACCGAGATTCGTCGCATACACTTTTCACTCTCGGCGCTCGTGGAACTTACCGCCTGGGTGCGGTCAATCCGACCGCGATTCTGGCGACGCATCGACTGGCCAACCGGCAGAGCGGCACTCGGGTGTCGGTGTATAACGCGGCGGTGAATCTGTCGGGCGATGGTGATTTTGGAAGGTACGCGCTGGAGATCTGCAGTCAAACGGGGTGGCAGAAAGCGGAGGCCATCGTCATCGAAACCGAGTTTGACCGGGGTCCCGGCGACATCATGCTGAGCGGCTGGGCGTACAGTCGCCGATTTCTGGACCTGGCGTCGGGAAGCCGCGCGGCCGGCTTATCGCGTACCGAAGAAATTGAGCCGGTCGATTTCCAATTTGCGAGGAAACGCGCCGGGCAATTTGGCGCGCTGGTAAAAACGAAATATCAACTGGGAACCATGACCCGGCTACTGCTCGACGGAATGATCGCGGCGCGCGTTACCGACACCTCGACGGCGCAGGGCCTGTTCGGCGTGGAACATCGGATTTCCTCCGGTCATGCTCTGCGCGGCGACATCATGTACAAGAGTAACGTGCGGCTCGGCGAGCCGGAAAAAGTGCATCGCCGGGGCCGTATCGAATGGCAATGGCAGGCATCCGACTGGCGGGCGCGGTCGGCGGTCGGATTCACCAATGAATCGTCATCGGGAGAATATTGGTCGCTGGTCGTGTCCATCACGCGCTCGATCGATCAGAACGAGCGCTGGCAAATCTGGTCGAATTGGCGGCGGATAAGTCACGGGCATATCGACTACTGGTATGGGTATCTGTCGTTCATGCAACCATTTCAAAAGCGAATCAGCGGCGGCGTGAAGTTCTCGGACACCTACAACCGAAGTTCGGTCAATCATCATTCGCCCGCGCTCACGCTGGAACTGGCGGTGCAACTGTGAGCGCGCGCTTACTTCTCATCGTCAACGCGCTTTTTCTACTTCTCATGCCCTGTCTTGCCGGGGCGCGGGTGGTGGTCAATGAAGTTCTGTCCAACGAACCGGCCGGATACACCGGACTGGAATGGTTTGAACTGTACAACGACAGGGACGCGTACGTCGCTCTGGATTTCTATCAGGTCGCGGTCGGCGCAAGTCAGTTCACGCTCAATCTGGTCATGCCGCCGCACGGATTTCTCGTCGTGTGCCGCAAATTGATCGGCACGCCGGTCAATCCCGGCTTCGAAACACAATGGGGGGACAATTCCGGCGTCTGGGGTGATTCCCCAACAGAAAACTACCCGGTGATCGAGGCCGCCTTCAGTTTGCCGAACGCCGCCGGTTCGGTGGTCGTCTCGCTGGTCGGCACAACCGAATCATCACTCAGCTGGACAGCATCGGGAAACGATGGCGTCTCCTGGGAGCGGGAACGGCCGAATTCGGATGTGATAAAACCGTGTGCGAGTCCCTCCGGCTCGACTCCCGGACAGACAAACTCCCGCACACCGCTGGGGCTCGATCTGTCGCTGGATACGGTAATCGTCACCGCCGCGCGCGGCTCCGCGCAAATCACCATGGTGGTCGGAAGTCTGAGCTTGAATACCGTCACCGGCGGCGAGATCACGATCTTCTACGTCGATCCCGCCGACACCACCCGCACCGACAGCCAGATTGTCGTCATCTCTCTTCCCACCATTGATACCGGCGTCACCACGGTGGTCAGCCATCAACTCTTGCTATCGGGCGCATACAATCGCGTCGGTGCGACCCTCAACCATGACGACCGTGATTACAACAATCGCAAAAACTTTGTCGCGCCGGGGTCGGGATTTCCGCCGATTGAGCTGTTCGAGGTCATGGCCAATCCACAGGATGGTCTCTCAAGCGAGTGGATCGAAGTCCGAAACCGCGAGGATACGGCGGTCTCTCTGGCCGGATGGTGCGTCGGCGATTCGGTTCAATTATCGCTTATCACCGCCTTGACCTCTGCCATTCCATCTCACGAATATCTGGTGCTGGCGCAGGATACGGCCAATGTTCGCGCTTTCTACCCGGGGTTCGGCGGATTGCTGATCGAGGTCAGCCCATGGCCAACGCTCAACAATTCCGGCGATCTGGTACGGCTGGTTGATTCCTTCGATCTTCTGGCCGATACCTTTGCGTTTACATCCGTGTTTGATTCCAACCAGACCTGGGGCAGACCGGAAAACGAAAATCGCTGGGGGCGCTCGGTCGATAACGGCGGCACACCGGGCGCGATCAACAACGTCCGTTTCGCCCCGGCCGCACGGGCGCTCAAAGTGCGCGTGACGCCGCAGATCATTTCCCCCGACGGCGACGGGATTGACGATTCGGCCCTGATACAGGTCGAGGCGCCACCGGCGGACGGGTTCACGGTCAGAATTTACGACGTCCAGGGGCGGCTGGTCCGCACCTTCGAGCATTCTGCGGTCGATCTCGCCCCGCAATATGTCTGGCAAGGTCGCGATGACGGCGGCGGGAAGCTTCCTCCGGGCATCTACATTCTGTTTGTCGAGGTCGAAGGGGTGGAGTCGATCAAGAAAACAATCGTGGTGGCGCGATGAGAGCAAAGCTCCACCGAATGATTCTCTGGTCGTTTGCTTTCGTGCTTGGTGCCATCGCC
>JACRAV010000082.1 GCA_016213305.1 Candidatus Zixiibacteriota bacterium
CCGAAACGTCTTCGCCTTTTTTGGCCCGGTTGTACTTGTCCCAGAATCCGACCTGGGCCAGAAGGGTGTTGACGGTGTCGCTGGGAAGCGCGCCGTCGTCGAGCCACTTCGCCATCTTGTCTTCCAGCACCAGCACTTTGGCCGGTTTGGCGATGGGGTCGTAGGTGCCGAGGATTTCCAGGAACCGGCCGTCGCGGGCCAGTCGGGAATCGATCGCCACGATTCGGTAGAACGCCCGCTTTTTGGCGCCCATCCGACGAAGTCTTACTACTGCTGCCAAGAATCAATCTCCTTTGCTCGCCGCATTTTTATCCGAGGGACAGCCCGCGGGGAAAACCGGCGAATTTGCGTTTATTCATCGAACCAAACATTTTTTGCATCGCGAAGAATTGTTTGATCAGCTGATTGACCTGCTGGACGCTGGAGCCGGAGCCGCCGGCAATCCGCTTACGGCGGGAACCGTCGATCAGGTGCGGATTGCGCCGTTCCTTGAGCGTCATCGACTGGATAATCGCGGCCATCCGATCAACTTCGGTTTCATCGAAGGTCATTCCCTTCATCGCCTTCCCCACGCCGGGGATCATGCCGAGCACCGATTCCAGGGGTCCCATTTTTTTCAACTGATGTATCTGATCGAGGAAATCCTCAAAGTCGAATTGCGATTTGAGAAGCCGCTCCTGCATTTTCTGGGCTTTCTCGACGTCGATGGTCTCCTGCGCCCGTTCGACGAGCGTGACAATATCCCCCATGCCGAGAATGCGCGAGGCGAGGCGGTCGGGATGGAACGGTTCGAGATCGGCCAGTTTCTCGCCGACCGAGGCCAGCTTGATCGGACAGCCGGTGACTTTGCGAATGGAAAGGGCCGCGCCGCCGCGGGCGTCGCCGTCGAGTTTGGTGAGCGCGACGCCGGTCAGATGCAAACGGGCATGGAAGGCCTCGGCAACTTTGACCGCATCCTGGCCGGTCATGGCGTCGGCGACGAGCAGAGTTTCGTCGGGTGTGACCAGCGCCTGAATTTCTTCAAGTTCGCGCATCAGGTCGTCATCGACATGAAGCCGTCCGGCGGTGTCGAGAATGACCAGATCGATGAAGTTCTTTTCGGCGAATTTGACCGCCTCGCGGCAGATTTCCGGCGGCTGTTTTCCCTCGAGATGGAAATGTCCGACGCCAATCGAGTCGGCGAGAACTTTGAGTTGTTTGACGGCGGCGGGGCGGTAGATATCGGCGGCGACCAGAAGCGGCTTTTTGTTTTTCCGTTTGGCCCAGAGCGCGATCTTTCCGCACAGGGTGGTTTTGCCCGAGCCCTGCAGGCCGCAGAGCATATAGACGGTGGGTGATTTGTCTATGGGGGCCATCGGCGCGGCAGTGCCGCCCAATAGAGATACCAGTTCATCGTGCACGATCTTGACCACCAGTTGGCCGGGGTCGATCGACTGCATGACTTCGGTGCCGACCGCTTTTTCTTCGACCGCTTTTACAAAGTCGCGCGCGACTTTGTAATTGACGTCGGCCTCCAACAGTGCCTGGCGGACATCGCGCATGGCGTCCTTGATATTGCTTTCGGTCAGCTTGCCGTGACCGCGCAATTTCTTGAACACCAGTTCTAATTTATCAGACAGACTCGCAAACATTTTTCACTTCACTCAATATTCCATACCTGCCCCGCACTTGATTTTCAGCAAGGGACAGAACACCCCGTGCCCTCCGCGGGGAGGGCCGGGAACCGGCAAATATACTACAAACCTGCTGGGAGGCAAGGGGTTTGTCCGGCTTTTCCGGATCACCCCAGATCAGCGTCTGCCGACTAACTTATTGCAAATCAAAGCCTTGCTCGCCTGACGGCGGTTCGGTGGTAAGTTCAAGATGGACTGGCACTACCTGATTAGTTCTCCGACACCACCAGATCAATCTCACTGCCGACATCGACTTCCGCCCCCTCCGGCTCAGATTGCTCCAGCACCGTTTCGGGCAGGACCGTGTCGTCGCGTTGGCGCTTGACCACACCCAGACGCAACGATTTTTCTTCGAGCTTTCGTCGGGCTTCCGGCAGAGGCATACCTAGCACTTTGGGGACATAGGTAAAGTTGGAGATTCGTCCCCGGTTGACCATCAGATTGACATAGGAACCCATCGGGATTTCAGTCCCGGCCGCCGGATAGGAAAAGACCACCACCCGTTCAGGAATGGTGTCGGAGAAGGCCCAGGCGATTTCGCCGAGGAGAAGGCCGGCGGTTTCCAGATCGAGCAGGGCCTGTCGGACCGACTTGCCGCTGACATTCGGCACCGGCACCTGTTTTTGTCCGAGCGAGACGACGAAACGCAATTCGCGGCCGACTTTTACCATGGTGCCGGGCGGCGGATATTGGTTGATGATCATCCCCGGCGGTTTCCCCGGCGAATACTGGCTGGCCGCGACTTTGTAGCCAAGGCCGAGTTCGGCGAGGGAAATGTCGGCTTCGAGCAGTCGCTGGTTGATGCAGTTCGGAGCCGGGAAGGCCTTCCCCTGACGGGTGACCATCGGCATGATGATCTTGTCGAAGGTGAACATGACGACCAACAGCGAGGCGAGCGGTATTCCC
>JACRAV010000083.1 GCA_016213305.1 Candidatus Zixiibacteriota bacterium
AGAATGGCCTTGACCGCGTCGGCAAAACTGTCATCGAGCCGGTCGGCCATCGCCAGAATCGCCTCGGCTTCCTGCCGCATTACCGCCTGAGCGTACTTCTTTGTCTTCATTTCGGGATATAATCCTCCGGCCGCTTGCCGGTGCCGATAAAATAACTTTCGAGCACTTCGCGAACCGCCCCGTGCCCCCCCGGTTTGCGCGTGACATACCGGGCGATCTTCAACAATTCCGCATTGGAGCCGGCCACCGCGATCGGTAATCCCACCTGTCGCGCCAGGCTCACATCGAGAATCTCATTCCCGATAAACGCCACTTCGCCGAGCGTGATCCCCAGTTGATCCAAAAGGGGGGTGATCAATTTGGTCTTCTCGACTTTCCCCTGCAGGACATGATTGACTCCCAGATCGCTCATGCGCGAATCGGTGGCCGACGATTGACGGCCGGAGACAATCGCGATATTCAGCCCGCTCGCCATCGCCAGTTTCATGAAGAACCCGTCGGAGATATTGAACTTCTTGAATTCCAATCCATCGGGGCCGAAATAGATGCAGTCATCGGTCAGCACGCCGTCGACATCGATCGCCAGCAGTTTGACCGAGCGAAAGCATTTGGCCAGTTGACCCGGCGTCAATTTGCGTGCGGATTTTCTATCGGAGCGTTTCACGTATTTTCAAAACCTCGTCAATCAGTTTATCCATCTGCGACAGGGGCAACATCGCGCCGGCGTCGGATTTGGCGTCAGCCGGGTTCGGATGCGTCTCGACAAACAGTCCGTTTATCCCGACCGCCGCCGCCGCCCGGGCCATCGGGATGATATACTGGGGCTGGCCGGTCGATACACTCCCGCCCCCGCCCGGGATTTGCAGGGAATGCGTGGCGTCGAATACCACCGGGAAACCGGTTTCCTTCATGATGAGCAGAGCGCGGAAATCGACCACCAGATTGCGATACCCGAACGTGGTCCCCCGCTCGGTGAGCATGACTTTTTTTGAATTCGCCTTGGCCACAATCTTGGCCATGTCTTCCGGCGCCAAGAACTGCCCCTTTTTGATATTCACCCACTTGCCGGTCTGTGCGGCCGTCACTACCAGATCGGTCTGGCGGCAGAGGAACGCCGGGATTTGCAGGATATCGGCGACCTGGGCCGCGGCGGGAACATCGGTGGACTCGTGAATATCGGTCAGCACGGGGATTCCGAAACTCTTCCTGACCTTGTCGAGCATGTTCAGCCCTTGCTCGGTCCCCGGTCCGGAATACGATTCCGCCGAGAGCCGATTGGCCTTCTTGTACGACGCCTTGAAGACGTACGGCAGATTCCGTTTGACACACATCCTGTTCACCGCTTCTGCGACTGTCAGGCAAAGGTCGGCCGACTCGGCGACACAAGGCCCGGCGATCAGAAAGAACTCTCCGGCGCTGATTCGCGCCATGCTATCGTTGGACATGGGGGTGAATATAGGGGGTCAAAAGCGGGATGTCAGCAGTTCTTGTGGGTGCAGGCGGGGGCTATGATAATGGTTCCCGTAGGTCGGCTTCATAGTTCCGTCAGGTCCTTTCCGTCCTGAGCTTGACTCAGGACGGATGAGACCTGATGGCCCCGACAAAAGTGTCAGGTCTCGCCCGGCTATCGCCGGACTAGGACCTGACACAACATCCAAATAAGTCAGGCCGAGCCGGTCGAGGCCCGACCCCTAAATCACTTCCCCATCTTCCGAAAATACCACTTCACCCGGTCGCCGGTGTGCGTGATAAATCGGTCGGCCGCCACGTTCGGCATCGAGTCGTTCACCGAATAAATCCAGAACACCGACGTACCGCTCTTTGCCGAGTCAATCTGTTTCACAAACACCCCGCCCACGGTACTCTGATAGCAGACGGCATACGACTCCCGAAGCAGGTCAAACACCGACACCGAGTCTTTTCCCGCCAGCTCGATGACAATACTGTCGCGCGACGCGGGCGTCTGCGCGGTGTCGGCCGAGCCGGGCGCGTCCTGTTTCGCCTTGTCGGCACGGCCGGAACACCCGACCCCCGACTGGCAGGCGAGAGCGACCAAAAGTAGCATGATAAATCGAGTTACATTCATGAAGGGACCGTCCTTTTTTGCTTGTGTGTGGCGGCCTCAATTGGTACATAATTCATACCCATAAGACAAGAGGGAAATAATTATGGACTACGGCAGAATGATACGCGACTCGTTGGCGCTGGCCTGGCGACACAAATCATTGTGGGTGTTCGGGCTGTTCACCGGCTGGGGCACCACCTTCAATACGTCGTTTGGGAAGAACGACCTGAAATCGCTGAGCGGCGGTGAACTGGGCGACTCGCCGTATGGCATGTTTGGCCAGGACCCGTCACAGTACATGTCACTCCTCGCTCCGTTCCTTGTCGGGATGGTCATTTTCGCCATAGTGTACATTCTGGCATCATGCATCGCCAACCCCGCGCAGGTTGACGCCGTGAATCGCATCACTCGAGGCGGCACCTACAAGTTTTCCGAATCATTTTCCACCGGCGTCGATTTCTTCTGGCGGATACTGGGAATGTACATTGTCGGGTTTGTGGTTTTTTTGGTGTCGATGGGCGTGATCGGAGCGTGTGTCGGGGTGGCCTTTGTGATAACCCCGATTCTGGGCATCATTTCCCTTCTGCCGGCCATTCCGTTGTTCTTCTTCGTCATTCTGGCGCTGACGATGATCTTCTATCTGGCACAGCGGGCGGTGGTTGTCCGGAATGTGTCGATCGCCGACTCCCTCCAGGAGGGGTACGCCCTCTTTCGCAATCATCTGGGAAAGAACGTGGTGTTCTTCCTGATCTGTTTCGGGCTGGCCCTTGGCATAGGAATGATGGTTGGTCTGGCCATGGTGATAATCTATCTGCCGGTCGGAGCGCTGGCCTATTCGCTGGGCGCGCCGGTCTGGGCGGCGTTCCTGATTGCGATTGCTCTCGCCTTGCCCGTCTCGATTCCCGTGGGCGGATATTTCGGCACCTTCTTCAGTTCGCTGTTCACCATGTTTTACTTCGGACTGGTCGAGCCGTCCGGCCCACAGGCCGGGTTTGTGGCGGTGGCAGAACCGACGCAGGGAACCTGACTCTAGGAGCCGCTTGAGTGCCTTTGCTCAAACCTTGATCCGCCGGTCCGTCTGATATACCTTGGCCTCCGTGCGACAGGTTATATACAGATCCTTTATTCTCATGGCGGGCCTTGGTCTGCCGTTCGGCCCGGCCGTTCATGCTCAGACATTCGGCCTGCCGGATGTCACAATCAACAATGTGGCCAGTTCATTTCAGGCGGGGCTGTATCCGGATTACTACCGTGAGAACTCGATCTCGGCCGACATGCGCTGGCTCACCAATAATGATTCGGTCATCGAGAAATTCTGGCTAACCCAGGGCGACTCGGTGTTGTCGAAACTGGCGCACATGGGCGGCATCAACTGGGTGGAGCCGTCATTTCCGATCTACCTCGTGAAATACTATCCCTCGGCCGGCGTGTCCGACCCGCTGGTGATCCCCCTCGGCGGACTGATGAAGGGTGTCACCGTGGAAGCACCCCCGGACAGCGCTGGATTGTTGTTCAATCTGATCTATCAGCTTTCGGGAAGACTGCTGGTCCAGGCCAGACTCTCGGACACGGCCAATTCCCCCGCCATAGCCAGACATCCGCTGTTCGGTCCGGGACCGTTCCGGCGCGATAATCTGGCCATGCTCCTGACTCTCGCCACCGCGCCGTCGTTTATCGGAGCCGATGCTACGCTGGCCTCCTATAATTCCCCGTTCTGGCGGGCGCGCACCCCCGGACGACAGGTGCTGGAGGAGTTGTTCCAGAAACGATGGATGATTACGCCACAGAAACCGCTGGCACAGTGGTTGATCGAAGAACCGTACGACTCGCCGCTGGTCGAATCAACCCGGACCCCTTCTTTCGCCACCGACTCAACGACTTTGGTGGTGTCGTCAATGGCCGGACTCCCTCCTGCGGGTACGCTGGGGTTCACGGTCAAGTCGATCGGCGGACGATTCGAGATCGACAAGATCGACCCGGCACGCCTGGCGTACGCCTGCGGGCTTCGCACTGGCGATGCCATTTCCCAGGTTGACGCCCGCCGGGCATCGACCGTCAAAGACCTCTTCGAGCGTATGCTCACCGGCCTGGACAAGGGCGGCAGTACACTGACCCTGTTCCGTGCCGGCAAAACCGTCACTCTGCTTCTGCGCCGCTCTTAGTCAATCGACGTCAGACATTCGCCTAATTTGCTGACACAGAGCAAGTTGAACGGGAAGGACTGCCCCGCCGTCTCGTCCGCAAATTTTTATGATCTCCGGTGGTCTTATCGATTAATCTTTTTGTCCGCCTCGCTTGTCTTAGGACCGAAATACCAGCTTGATTGTACAACTACTGCAGAACGAAAAACTTTTTGAATCGCGTAGAGCCGAAAGGAACAACTTATGAATCGTAAACTTCTTTCTTTGCTCGCTGTCCTGACTGCGGTTCTGTTACTGGCGGGGTGCTCACAGAACCCGACCACGCCAACCACGAGCACATCACTTAATCTGAACTCTCCGACCGGTGGATACACCGCCTCGAACGAACCGACTGCCTTCGGCGACCCGGAATTGCAGGGTTCGGTGGCCGATGAGACCGCGTTTAACGATCCTCTGCTCAGTTCCGCGTCGGTTGACTCTCTCATGCGGAATCCCCTGGGTGGCTGGTTCCATTTCCGGGCCATCTGGGGTCATCTCGTCGCCGACTCAACCGAGAGTATGGTCACCGATTGGACCGGCAAACTCGAAATCAGCCATGGCGCGCTGGTCCTCCGCAAGATCATTCGATTTGAGGAAGGCGATGAGGTTCTTCCGCGTACCGACCCGAGAATCATCGAATGGGTATCGCACACTGGATCACACAGCGACGGTGTCGCGGTTGATCTCTTCGTGCCCCGGCCACAACCGGTACTGGATACCACATTTGTCGTGGATACGGCTGGTGATACGTCCACGGTGATCGACACCACCTGGCCGGAGCCGCCGACTCTCACCTTCACCACTCCCCCCTATTCGCGGACCTTCACTTTGGCCGAACTGATGAAACTCGACACGGTCGTGACTCTGTCGGATTCCAATGAAGTGGCGTTCTGGGGCATGCGGATGTTTCGCACTACCTGTCCGCGCGGATTCGTGGCGGGCGGATGGGATAAGGCCGACTCCTCCGGCGTCGGATTGTTCCGGGGACGGTGGATCAATCGCTGGGGCAACTTCGCCGGATTCTATCACGGTCATTACGGCATCAATGACCACGGGATTCCCGTCTTCTTCGGCAAATGGATCGACAGCACCGGCCGCTTCGAGGGATTCCTGCGGGGCACCTGGGGATTTCTCCCACCTCAGAATGAACCTGACACGCGTCCGAGTCGGGGCTGGTTTGCCGGACATATCTTCGACGCCGGGGGACATCGGGTCGGCATCCTTCGCGGAAAACTTGTCGCTCCTGATTCGCCCGAAGCCCACGGCTTCATGGAAGGACGCTGGAAATTAATTTGTAGTGAAGAGGCGGCTGAAGGTCCGGGCGGTCAAGGCGGCCAGGGCCGGGGCGGCATCGACGACGGTATGGGCGATTAACACACCCACGCATAGAAATTGAAACCCCGGAACGGCGACAACGCCAGCCGGGGTTTTCTATTCAACATCCGACCAGCCGTTCAAATTCCGGACTCTACTTGAGTTCCGTTTCGAGCACACCAATCAGCGAGTCAACCTTGAATGTGGTGTCAATTTTGGGCTGAACCAGCTTGTACAGAGCCAGGGCCTCGCGTTTCTTCTCGCGGGATTTGGTCGAGGAGAGCACATGCGCCAGATTCAATCGAAACTGCATCGACCCGGTGTCCTTGGCCAACAAAGACCGAAGAATGACTTCCGCCGAGTCGTACTGTTTGACAAAAGTGAGGTAGGTGGCCCGGTTGGCCTGCAGAAAATCGCTTGAGCCGAATCGTCTTATCGCCTCGTCAATGTAGAACACGGCCGCTCCGCCCGAATCAACCATAGTGGCGGTGTTGGCTAACTCAAGCCAGAGGTCCATATCACTCGAATCTGCTTCGAGCGCTTTTTTCGTGAAATGATACACATTGCCGGGATGCTGGTCTTTCCGCCACAGATCGGCCATGATTTTCCACGGCTTTGACGGCGCGGCGCCCAGATCGATCAGGCCCTGCAAGGCCGATCTCGCCACCGCCCAGTCGTTCATCGCCATAGCGACGTCGAACAGCGCCTGGTTGATTTCGCGATCATGCGGATACAGCAGATCAACCCGCCGAAGGGTTGAAAGAGCCGAGTCATACAACTGGTCGCGGCGGTAGGCAACCCCCAGCAGGTACATCAATTCCCGGTCGGACGGACTGAACCGCAGAGCCGCGTTGAATCGGTCGCGCGCCTCGGCGTACTTCTGGTCGCCGAACAATTTCTTTCCCTCGGAGCGAAGCTCATCGACCGACTTGCTTCCGCCGCATCCGAGCCAGCATGCTCCGGCGACTATAAGACCAAAGAGAACTGACGCTCGATAGTTCATCGCGGTCGAATATACGCCAAATCGGGACGAGCCACAAGGTTCCGAACGGCGCGTATCAGATTGACTGTTGGCTTCAATCTGATAGATTACCCCATGCCTGACCACACCGCCTACAGCACGACCGTCAAGATTCTGGCGCTCTCCCGTTACGGACAGGTGGGACCGCGCCTTCTCGACGCCCTC
>JACRAV010000085.1 GCA_016213305.1 Candidatus Zixiibacteriota bacterium
TTCGCCTCGGCGATCTGAATCTGGTGCAACAGCAGATCGACGAGCGGTTCAAGGAGATCAAACGGCAGGGGGAGATCAAGAGCGAACTGACCGAGCGCGGCCTTGTCATTCACATTATGGAATCGGCGTTGTTCAAGCAAGGGTCGGCCAAGCTCGAGCCGGGGGCGATTGAAGTTCTGGATGTGGTGGCGGGCAAGATTGCGTCCCTGCCCAATCATATCAGAATTGAAGGGCACACCGATGATCGCCCGATCAACACGACCGTGTATCCGTCGAACTGGGAACTGTCATCGGCGCGGGCGACCGAGGTCGTCCGGTATTACACCAATCGGTACCAGATACCTCCCGACCGCGTGTCGGCATTGGGGTACGGGGAATACCGCCCGGTGCGCCCCAACAATTCCGTCGAAAACCGCGCCCTGAACCGGCGCGTTGATATCGTCATCCTGACGATGGAGATGACAGCCAAGGAGCCGACCTCGCAGTTGTACGATCTATCGAAGATTCAGCAAACGGTTCCGACTCCTTCGGAAATTCCTTCCGTCAAAGGCCCGACTGCCGACCTTGGGCAGTAGCCGCCATTTTCGGCCTAACTCACACTGCGATAACAAGAAACACTTATCTGGCGTGCGCTTGGCACACCTGTTGCCATACGTCAGCACGAGAAAGTGTGACTTGGTAAATGCCTGTTGAAAACAAACTGACCCAGTTCATCTTCAATAAGATGGGCGTTCCCACGTTCGGGAAGTATCTGGACCTGGCGGCGTTTCGCCACAAGCTGGTGTCGAGCAACGTGGCAAACGTTTCCACGCCGGGGTACCGCTCGAAAGATATCAACTTCGAGCAGGAATTTCAGAAAGCCACCGGCAAGAGCCATCATCTCGAAGGGACGATCACCGCTCCGGGGCATATCCCGCTGGGAGCGCATCAGGGGCGTCCGCCCAAAGTGAATCAGGTGCAGGTCAAGGAAGGCGAGATGAATTCGGTGGATATCGACAAAGAAGTGTCCACCATGACCCAGAACGAACTGTTGTACACGATCGGCGCGAAGATGCTTCAGCGCCGTTTCGAAGGTTTGAAAACCGCCATCACGAGCAAGTGAGAGAGCATATGGCCGGCATACTGAACGCAATCGAAATTTCCTCGCGCGGGCTGACCACCCAGCGGATGAAGATGGACGTGGTCGCGCAGAACATGGCGAATGTCGATACGACACAGGGAGCTGATGGTCAGCCGTACCACCGCAAACGGGTGGTGGTGCAGGAGGACAAGGTGGCCTCGCAGAAGTTCGAATCGGTTCTGCGTCAATCCCAGACCGATCTCACCCGCACCCATGCGGGGCATCGGCCGGGACTGGCGCTCGAGATAAATCAGAAACTTGACCTGTCGTCATCGGCGCCCAAAGAAATCCAGGGCCCCGAGTCCAGTTTCAAGCTGGTGTACGATCCCAGCCACCCGCAGGCGGATGCCGAGGGTTTTGTGAAGTATCCCGATGTCGATATCATCACCGAGATGGTGGATATGATGTCGGCCACGCGGGCATATGAAGCCAACACGGTGGCCATTGCCGCCGCCAAGAAGAACGCAAATGATGCTCTGGACATTTGATCGGAAGGAATGAGGACATGAAAATCAACCCACTGGCGATTCAGACCTACCAGTCCCCGACCACGGCCCGTCCGCAGACGGACAGCAAGCCGGCGGCCAGGCCCGGGAACACGGAACGAGTTGTCATCACCCCGCAATCGGAAGCGCAGAAGTCGGCCCTGGCCGTCAAAGCCGCGCCTGCTGACTACGGCTCCCTGTTGACCGAACCGGAGCGACGCGCCATGGAGGCATTGTTCGCCCGTTTCAAAGAAACAGGCAAGCCGGCCGGCGCCGGTTCGACGTCCGAATCCGAGCGCGGATTGGGACAGATTGTCGATATCAAGGTGTGATGTATGACCGAGCCGACCGCAAATATCGCTCGCCTGGTTCCGGGACTTGCCCAGCCGTCGGGACTCAACCCGAGTCCCGCCACGGTCAATCCTGCGGATTCGGGCGAAAAGTTCACCGACATGCTTTCGTCGGTGGTCAATTCCGTCAACGACCTTCAGGCATCATCGGCCCAGTCGCAACAGGCGATGATGAACGGCGACGCGGTGGAACTTCACCAGGTGATGATCAAGGCCGAAGAGGCCGGGCTGAGCATGGATTTACTATTGGAGATAAGAAACAGATTAGTCAACGCATATAACGACGTCATGCGGATGCCGATGTAACGTCGGCCAATCCGCCACGCCGGCCATGGATGGCCCGTGCGACAGCGTAAATAGGAATTGCTATGGAACCTCTTAAAGGTGTGTTCAAGAATGCGACCGATTTTGTCGGTCGGATGACTGCCAGTCAGGTCATGATGCTGTTCGGCGTCGTGGCCGGAACGATTGTCGGAGTCATCTTTCTTTCCGGTTGGTTAAAGGAAATCAACTATGCGCGGCTCTACTCGAATCTGGAGTCGGCCGAAGCCGGGGAAATCGTCAACTATCTCAACACCAACAACATTCCCTACAAGTTGTCGGACAACGGCGGATCGATCGAGATTCCGTCCGATGAGGTGTATAAGGTACGGATATCGCTCGCTTCGCAGGGGATTCCGAAGGCCGGGAATATCGGATATTCCATTTTCGATCAGAACAACATCGGAATGACCGACTTTCTCCAGAACCTGAATTTCCGCCGCGCGCTCGAAGGGGAATTGACCAAAACGATCATGCAATTGAGCGAGGTCCTGGCGGCCCGCGTGCATATCGTCATTCCCAAGGAACATTTGTTCAAAGAAGACAAGAAGGAGCCGACTGCCTCGGTGGTGCTGAAGCTTCGCAACCGGGCCGGGTTGTCAAAGCCCCAATTGGCGGGGATTTCGCATCTGGTGGCGGCCTCGGTGGAAGGGTTGAACCCGAAGAATATCAGTATCATCGACTACGACGGCAACCTGCTCTCCGGTGGAAGGGAAAATGACCAGCTGGCCGGGTTGTCGAGTTCGCAGTTGGAAGTCCGTCAGAACGTTGAAAAGTATCTCGAAGACAAGGCCCAGTCGATGCTGGACGGAGTGCTCGGGCCGGGCAAGGCGCTGGTGCGCGTGACGGCCGACCTGAATTTCCAGCAACTGGAGCGAACCTCGGAGTCGTATGACCCGGACAAA
>JACRAV010000086.1 GCA_016213305.1 Candidatus Zixiibacteriota bacterium
CCGAGTGCAAAAGGAGAATGACTTTCAAGTATGCACGACCGAGTTTCCGGGTCACGCCCGGTACCTTGCGGCCCGGGCGGCGCAACATGGGGCCGAAGTTGTCCTGGCCGTGGGTGGCGACGGGACGATCAATGAAGTGATCAACGGCCTGACCGGGACAGAGACGGCGCTGGCGGTCCTGCCGGCCGGCACGGCCAACGATTTCGCCGCCCAGATGCGTCTGACTGCGCAGGGACTGGCGGATGTATCAAGCTTGGAAAAATGCAGTCGGCGACGGGTCGATCTGGTTCGCGTCAACAACTGGCACTTTGCGTCGTCGGGAGGGTTCGGTCTGCCATGTCAGGCGATCGAGCGCGCCGAATATCTGAGACGCCAGCCCGGATTGGCGGGACGCATGCTGCGCGCCGCCGGCTCCCATCTCTATACCCTGGCTTTGCTGGCAGAGTGGCGGCAGTTCAATCGATCGCATGGACAGGTCACGATAGAGCATGACCACGGCACGTTGATCTGTGAGCCGGTGGCGCTGATCGTCGCCAATCAATCGACACTCGGTAAATCATTCAAGGTGGCCCCCGATGCTAACAATCATGATGGTCGTTGCGATCTGGTCGTTATTGACCGGTCGTCGAAATCGCCGAAGGCAGTACAGGCCGTTGCCTCGATTCGCTGGCCGTGGCTCGGCGAACCCGAAAATGTGATTCGTCTTCAGACTCGCCGGTTGAAGGTTATCTGTGATAAACCAGTACCGTTTTTTGGCGACGGAGAAATTCGTATCGAATCCGGCCGCTTCGACGTGGAAGTCATCCCCGGAGCTTTGCGGGTTCTCATCCCGCCGACTCCGGTGCCAGGCCGTGTCCGGGTGCCGTCACGTTCGGATAGTCATGGATACCGTCCTGTCTATGGAACGTTGCACCCCGTCACCATCCATCGGGCGAAAGGGTAGAGTGACTCATGTCCCAACTAATTGTCGTCGCTCTTCGACAGATGTTGCCTCAACCGGGATTCTTCCGGCGGATGCGAGTGTACTGCCAAGTGATGTTTCCTCTGCCGAGCCGCCTGGTCAACGCCACCCTGCTGTACATATCGTTTGCCGTCATGGTCTGTCGCATCAACGGCTGGCCTATCAATCTGGTTTCGGGCTGGGCCGCTCTCGGTGTGGGGAATCTCTTCCTGCTTGCCTTCATTCTGCGCCTGATGGATGAACTCAAAGACCGCGACATCGACCGGCAACTGTTCGCTGATCGCCCGGTGCCGTCGGGGCTGGTGCTGGAATCCGACATTCGTCTGACGCTGGCGGTGACGACCTTGCTGTACATCGCGGTGAATCTGGCATCGATGTCAACCTTCTGGTTTGCGCTCATCTGCCTGATATACACGTATTTGATGATGGTGTATTTCTTCGCGCCGACCGCGCTAAGGGGCAATCTTTTGCTCAATCTGGCCACCCACAACCCCTCGGCGCCGCTCATGCTCGCGCTGGTGGTCGCGTTGCTGGCAAGTCAGCATGTGGTTCCACTCGGCTCGATCAACTTGCCCGACACTACTTTGGCGATTGCGATGTTCTGGTCGCTGGTGCTGTCGTGGGAGCTTTCGCGCAAAATTCGCTCCCGTGAGGAGGAAAACGATTATGTCACTTATTCTCGGATATTCGGCCGTGTACCGGCCACGATGATTGTCCTGGGTGTTCAGGCGGTGGCATTGATGACGGGTATCGCGCTCGGTGTCAAGCACCAACTTTCTTTTGCCTTCTATGTCATACTCATTGCCGCCTATCTGGTCCCGTTGTGGGCGGCGATCAGGTTCATCGTTCAACCATCGGCGGTGACCTCCAAACTGCGGCCATTCGCGGAGACATACGCCGCTTTGGTGTTTGTTTCCATAATTGTTGAACAACTGTGGCGCTGGATGCGGGGTTGAGTATGTACACCCAGTTGAAAGTGATCCGGGTATCGACTGATGTCGGCGACTCCGTCAGCCCCGGCGAAATCGGCGGCAAGGCGTGGCAACTGCGGCGGCTGGAGCAGGCGGGTTTGCCGGTCCCTCGTTGGTTTGTCGTCTCCACGGGCGCCTTTGCGTCTGCGGTGACGCCAATTCGCGGCCAGTTGAGCGGAATATTGTCGGGTATTCGCGCCGCTGACCTCGACACCGTGCGAACAGCTTCCGCCGACATCGCCAAGCTCTTTGCCAATCTCATTCCCGTGGAGGAACATCAGGCGGAGCTAAAATCGGCGGTTTATCAGATGTTTGGAATCACTGGCCGGCTGGCAGTGCGCTCGTCGGCGGTGGGGGAGGATGCCTCGGCGCACTCGTTTGCCGGCCAGCTTGATTCCTTTCTGAATGTGGCCCCCGACCGGGTCGAACATGCTATTATTAATGTATGGCGTTCGGCCTTTTCAGAGCGGGCGTTGGCCTATCGTCTTCACGCGGGACTTCCGCTGGATCAGATCAAGGTGGCGGTGATCGTTCAACAGATGATCCCGGCCGAGCGCTCCGGCGTTATTTTCACCCGCGATCCGGAGAGTTTGCGCAAGGAAGTCGTCATCGAGGCGGCCTACGGTCTTGGGGAGGGAGTCGTGGCCAATCGCGCCGAAACTGACAGTTATCGCTTTGGCTGGTCGTCTCTGTTTCCGACGAGCACGATCCGGGTCAAACATACTCGCATGGTGCCGACTCATCTCCCGATTGAAAAAGTTACCTGCGTGCCGGTTCATGAATCGCTCCGATCCCGGTCGGTGCTGTCGTACCGCGACCTGCGCCGTCTGCGCGCCCTGGCCCTCAAAATCGAGAATCTTCGCGGTGCCCCGCAGGATATCGAGTGGTGCTTTGACGCCCATCGCCGCCTGTTCATCGTCCAGTCGCGACCGATCACTCCGGGAATGTCATCGTCGGGCGCCGCTTATCGAATCTGGGATAACGCGAACATCATTGAAAGTTATCCCGGCCTGACCCTGCCCCTCACTTTCAGTTTCATCTCGGCCAATTACGAACAGGTCTTTCGTAATGCCGCTCGTGGTCTGGTGATATCGAAGGGCGGCGTGGAAAAACGGACCGATATCTGGAAAAACATGGTCGGCCTGATCGAGGGCCGCGTCTATTACAATCTCTTGAACTGGTACGCCATGCTGTCGTTTCTTCCGGGGTTCAAGCGTCACCACCGGGCGTGGGACCAGATGATCGGCATCAAGCGGCGCATCGACGTCAAGGCCGCGCGTCTTCCCTGGTACAATCGAATCCGGGCCGCACTCACCGTGCTGGGTCACCTCTGCTTTGTAGGGGCCGCCCCACGGCGGTTCTTCGCACATTTCAATCCGTTGTATGCGCGTTATCGCCGGATCGATTGTTCCACGCTGGATGAATCCGCGCTGGCGAACCTGTTTGAGCGGATGCAACGGGAATTGATGCAGTTCTGGCATCTGACCCTTTATGCCGATTTTTGCGCCCTGAAATATTACGACTGGCTGGCCTCCCTCTGCCGGTGGGCCGGAGTTCCCGCCGACCTGAACCTTCACAGCGATCTGTTGTGCGGCGGTCATCCGACCGAAAGTGTGCGGGCGATTGAGTCCGCAGTTACGCTGGCCGAGCAAGTCAGGGAAAACCCCCTGTATAGCACATTGTTTGCCGATCAATCTGATGAGACCGTGTGGCAAAAGCTCGATTATGATCCGGCGTATGTCAATCTGAAACAACCATTCCGCCGACATCTCGAGCAATACGGCGATCGGACGACGGAAGAACTGAAACTCGAAACGCGTACCCCGCGCGAAAAGCCGGAGAAGCTGGTGAGTCTCGTCCGCTCCTATCTGGCGGGTGAATGCACGGTCGAGGGGCTTCACGAGCGGGAGCGCCGGAAGTGCCTCACCGCCGAGCGCCGGCTTGCCGATCTGGTGGGTAATCCTGTGACTCGACTGCTGATCCAGATCGTCCGCGCCAAGGCCCGGCAATCGGTCGCCGCTCGCGAGAACATGCGATTTGCAAGAACCAGAATGTATGGCATTGTTCGGGGAGTGTTCCGCCGCTACGGCGATCTCCTGGCCAATCGGAAGGCCATTGAGACACCGGATGACATCGCCTATCTGACTATCCAGGAGATATTCGGATACGCCAACGCGACCACCATGGCGATCGATCTGAAGACGCTGGTGAGGGGCCGAAAGAACGAGTACCGCCAATTCAGAGAAAAGACCCTGCCGGATCGCTTCGAAACCAACGGGCCGCCCGCCCTGTGTGACATACAGTCGGCGACCACGTGGGATTCCGAGACCAGGCATCTGTCCGGCATCGGGTGTAGTTCAGGGGTTGCCGACGGGTGCGCGGTGGTAGTGCGCGACCCGTCGCATGCCACAATTCGTTCCGATCAGATACTGGTGGCGGAATCCACCGATCCGTCATGGGTGTTCCTCATGCTGAACTCAAAAGGAGTGGTGGTAGAGAGGGGGAGTATCCTTTCGCATACCGCCATCGTCGGCCGAGAGTTGGGCATTCCCACGGTCGTCGGCGTCGCCAACGCCACCCGCCTGATTCCAAGTCTGGCCCGGGTTCGCATCAACGGTGGAACCGGGGAGGTGGTATGGCAATAGTCAGCTTTCCAAATTTGGAGGTGTGCGCCGATGACTTTTTGTCATTGCCGACACGGCTGTATGCGGATGATCCCAAGTACATTCCACCGGTAAAGAAAGATATCCGCCAATGGCTTAATCACTCACCCGCATCCGGCGCCACCGCCCACTTTCTTGCATACCAAGGCGGAGTTGCCGTCGGACGCGTCAGTGCCTTTGCCAACGACCAACTCCGCGACACCGATGACACTCGGCTCGGGACAATCGGCCTGTTCGAATGCGTGGACGATTACAGCGTGGCGCGGGAGCTGTTTGACGCCGCTATTAGCTGGCTCAGGGACAGTCATGGCCTGACCTGTGTCTGGGGCCCGATGAACGGCGATATCTGGCACGGTTACCGCCTCATGACGCGGGGTTTCGACCAGGAGCCGTTTGTCGGTGAGCCGTATAACAAGCCGTACTACCCGCACCTGTTCGAGCAATTCGGATTCAAAGTTAAACAGGAATGGGATTCGGTCGAAATCGAGGGCGCCGATCTTCTGCATAAGATGATCGAGCGCGGCCGGCAACGGCTGGACTTGCTCAAAGCCAAGGGGTATCGCCTCGAGACCTGGAATCCGAAACGCCGCACCGAACTGATCCACACCCTGTACCTGGTACTGTGTGAATCATATGGCCGCTTTCTGGGATACACGCCGATATCGCAAACCGAGTTTGAGTGGATCTTCGAGCAACTTGAGCCGGCGCTTGACCCCGAACTTTTCTTGTTGTGCTGGTCGCCCGACGGCGCGTGCACCGGATTCGCCGTCGCGTTTCCCGATCTGGCCGAACCGGTTCGCGCCATGCGCGGCAATTCCGACTTGTTTGCGCGCCTGCGATTTTTGGCTCATCACCGCCGTGCCCACCGACTGAATTTCTATATCGGCGGTGTGACGCCACGGGAGGAAGCCAAAGGATCGGGGCTTGGTCGCGCCGGATTTTACTACATCATCAACCGCGGCCTGGAGAAAGGATATACCAATCTTCTTCTCACCCTGCGTCTGAAAGGAAACAAAGCCCACGGTCTGGCGGCGCGGTCCGGGGTAGTTCCTCAGCGGGAATACGCATTGTACGAGTACCTATATGAGCGCTGATCTGTCCATCGCCTTTATCGACCGAACCACCGGTCGCCTCTGCCGCGAGACCGTGTTCGCCGACCGCTTCCTGGATTGGTCGTACAATTCCCGGCTGGGGTGGCTGTTCACTCGATTCATTGCCAGTCGGCCGATCGTGTCCCGTCTGTACGGATGGACACAAAGGCAACCGTGGAGCCGTCGGAGAATCGAGCCGTTTGTTGCGCATATGGGAATCGACTGTGACGAACTGGCTCAACCACTAAGTTCATTCGATAACTTTGCCGAGTTTTTCACGCGCCGGATCAAACCGACCTGTCGCCCCATCGACCCCGATCCGTGCGCTTGCGTTTCACCCGTTGACGGGAAGATTTTGGCCTTTCAACAAATCGCGCCCGCCGAGGTCATTGAGGTGAAACGGCATCGCTTCACTCTCGAGCAACTTCTGCGCGATCGGGCGACCGCCGAACGATTCAGCGGCGGGTCGCTGGTTATCATCCGGCTGACCCTGGCCGATTACCACCACTTCCACTTTCCCGATTCGGGCATTCCGGGCGAGACACCAATAATCAACGGGTCGCTGTTTGCCGGCGGACCATACGCCCGCCGCCGCTGGGTGCCGTTCTACAAGGAAAATCTTCGAGCCATGACCATGTTTGATTCCGATCACTTCGGTCGCATCGGGATCATCGAGGTCGGCGCGTTCACGGTCGGCTCGGTCAAACAGTGCTTCCGCGCGCGACATCATGTCGCGAAGGGCGACCCCAAAGGGTATTTCGAAATCGGCGGCTCGACCGTGGTACTGCTTTTCGAACCGGGACGAATGGTGCTCGACCCCGATCTTTGCCGCAATTCGGAGGCGGGCATCGAGACGGCTGTTCGCATGGGGGAGAGGATCGGTCACGCTACCGGTTCATCCGGAGCAGACGAGTAATTTATGGCGGTCAACTACGCACAATGCTGGGAAGACACGGCGGTTCTTCGACGAGCGCTTCGCATCGGCCAGGATGATGATATCCTGTCCGTCGCCTCCGGCGGCGACAATACCTTCGCCCTTTTACTGGACGATCCCCGGTCGGTCACGGCAGTCGACTGCAACCTCGAACAAATTCATCTCGTCGAACTGAAGATGGCGGCAATCAGGACCCTCGACTACGATGACTTCACCGGTTTCCTGGGTGCATCGCTGTGCGACCGCCGCTCCATCTACAAATCGGTGCGATCACGCCTGAGTCCACAGGCAAGAGAGTACTGGGATCGGCGACTCGATCAGATCAACCGTGGGGTAATCCACTGCGGAAAATTTGAGAGGTATCTGTCAACCTTTCGGCGATACATCCTTCCGTTGATCATCAACCGTCGGGGGATCGACGAATTTGTACGCGCGGAATCGACCGAACGGCAGAAAGAAATCTTTATGCGGCGATTCGACTCGTGGCGGTGGCGGCTGTTGTTCCGGCTGATGTTCAGCCGGCGACTACTGGGCTGGTTCGGCCGTTGCCCTGAAGCGTTTTCTCAGGTTGGCCGACGAAACATAGCGGACGAATTGCTGAAACGAACCGAACACGGATTGACTGAAGTCCCGGCCGTAGACAATTACATTGTGCGATACGCTCTCACTGGAAACTATGATCTGAATATTTGCGCGCCCGAGTATCTGCTACCGGCGAATTTCCACATCCTGCGGGAGCGGCTGGATCGACTCACCCTCGTCCACGGAAGTTTACAGTCTGTGCTCGAGCAAAAACCCGCCGATTCTTATTCGGCATTCAACCTGTCCGACGTGTTTGAATACCTCAATGCGCCTCAGGTCGAGGGTATGCTTCAGTCGATCCATCGGTGCGCTGGTTTCGGCTCGCGTCTCGCTTTTTGGACCATGTTCAGACAACAGTCGATACCCGGCCCCTTCAACCACCGCTTCACGTCCGACACCGTGAGAGCGCATGAATTGTCGAAAGATGACCGCGGCTTCTTCTACGGGAGCTTCAATATCTGGCAAATGGCCCGGAGAGACTCTCGCGATAGTTCGGTGAATATACAGGCAAACGTCTCGACGGGGGTGTCATGACTCGTTATGCCTGGCGATATCTGGCCCACCGTCCCTCGAGATCGGCCCTTATCATTGTCGGGGTTGCCCTCTGCACGGTGCTCATGATGTTTCTGGTGGCGGTGTATCGAGGGGTGTCCGACGGCACGCTTGATTATGTCCGCCACAACGATGCCGACCTCTGGGTCCTGCAGGAAAACGCGACCAATATCGTCCGCGGCTCATCCCTCTTACTGCCCAAACACCGCCAGACTCTCGAGCGGGTGCCTGCCGTTCGAGCGATCAGCCCCGTTTTGCTGATTCTTGCGGTTGTCAAAGGGGAGCAGACCGACGGCACTGTCTATCTGGTCGGATACGAGCCGGAGGCGGCCAGGGGAGGACCACCGGTTATTGCCGAAGGTCGCGCCGTTGCATCCGATAGCGAGATTGTTTTGGATGACCGGTTCGCCAGGAAGCTGAAACTGAGCGTGGGTGACGATGTGACGATTAACCAGACATCATTCAAAGTGGTGGGGCTCTCAACCGGGACCAATGCCTTTGTCATCCAGTATGCCTTCACCACCCTCAAAACCGCACAAAAGCTGTTCGGACAGGTCAAGATTGTCAGCGCCTACCTCATTGATCTTCAACCCGACGCCGACCTGATGGCCACTCGAAAGACGATCGGCAAACTGCTTGGCGACGTCTCCGTCTTTACGCAGGAGGAATTTGTCTCGAATAATCGGCGCGAGATGCAGTCCGGTTTCCTGCCGTTCATCGCCGCTGTCTGTTCGCTCAGCGTCATTGTGCTTGTCGCCATTCTCAGTCTTCTTCTCACGATTGTCGTGCTTGAGCGGCGCACCGATTTTGCGGTGATGAAAACCCTGGGCGCCCCGCGCTTCTTTCTGCCGTCGCTGGTTGTCCATCTGGCGCTCTTTATCGGAGCCGGCGGCGTGGGACTGGGGCTGATCCTTTTTGTCCCCGTCACCCAACTGGTGCAGACCCTTTCGCCCGAATTGTGCACGCGCACGACTCTCGAAGAAGTAGTCCTGACCGGCGTGGTTCTTCTGCTGGCGTGTCTGGCCAGCGCCATTGTCCCGCTCAATAAACTGAGGACGGTGTACGCCGCAGAGGTGTTCATATGAACACCAGTCGCTCCATACTCAGGTTGCACGAGGTGAGCAAACGATTCGGCGAAAACAGTCGCCTCGTGACGGCGGTCGTGCACGCCTCAGTCGAAATCCGGGAGGGAGAATTGGTGGCATTAATCGGTCCGAGCGGAAGCGGGAAAACGACACTGCTTCAGATTGCCGCCGGACTGATTTCGCCCACCGCCGGGACGGTTGAGTTGTTCGGAACCGGCTTATCAACCTACAACCACCGCGCGCTTCAACGTGTGCGCGCCGAGAGAATAGGATTTGTCTTTCAGACTTGCCGTTTGCTCGACCCGTTGAACGTGACCGACAATATCGCGCTGGCGGCGCGATTTGCCGGAGCGAAGTCGGCGCAGGCAAAAGGGAAGGCGCTTCAACTATTGCGCGACATCGGCATCGAGCATCTGGCCCGGGCCTACCCGCCTCAACTCAGCCAGGGGGAGAGGCAGAGAGTGGCGGCGGCTCGGGCGCTGATTAATCTGCCCGATCTCATCTTTGCCGATGAACCGACGGCGAGTCTGGAATCCAGTCAGGGGAGCCGC
>JACRAV010000088.1 GCA_016213305.1 Candidatus Zixiibacteriota bacterium
ATTCTTCGAGGCGGCGCAGGTATTCGAGCGCCGAGGCCAGCAGAAGCGCCGCCAAAAGCGAAAGCCCGAACCCGATCAGCACAATGAGCGACCGTTTGGGACGGCTTCGCAATTCCGGCACCCGGGCGCGGTCGAGCACGCTGAGCGTGGTTGATTGCCCGCCCTCCTGCACTTTGGCCTGCTCCAGCAGTCCGAGAAGCGTTTCGTACAGCCCCTCGTTGACTTTGACATTGCTGTAGAGCATTTCATATCGCCCCTTGAGGGCCGGGATATTCGCCACCGGCAAACTGAAATATGAAGTGTCCGAACCGCCGCGTTCGAGCGAGTTCAGTTGACGCTCCAGTATTCGCCGACGATTCTTCTTATCGATAATATCCGGATTATTCTCTCCAGCCACCCGTTCCAGCGCCTGAACTTCGAGATCGACCTGCGCCAGCTTCACTTTCAGATCGGTCGCCTGCGAGATCGCCAGCTTGGTCTGTTCGTCGAAATCGACCGTGCGGTTCGCCCGCTGGAACTCTTCAAGCGCGCCCCGCGAGGAATCAAGCTGTTGCTTGACCTTGGCCAGCCGCTCCTCGACAAACTTGCGGTTCTGCGTGGCGCGCGATGATGAAATCTTTTGATCCAGCGCCGTCAGTTCATCGACAAATGCATTCGCCATGTCGGCGGCTGTGGTCGGATCGTGATCTTCCACCGCTATCGACACCAGCCCCTCATCGGTCACTTTGAATTTGCACCGATCCATCAGCTCGACATACGTCTCGGTCAGATTCCGGGCCTGATACCGGGCTTTCAACCCGAACTTCTCAATCACCGGATCACAAATGGCATGGCTCTTGAGCATGCGGGCATACAAATCGGAGGGCGTCACCAGCACCGGCAGATTGAGGCCGCCTGCGACCGAGGTTACTTCGGCCAGCTCCGCCAGACCCGCCGCCTTGATTGTCTGTTCTTTCGGCGGAAGCAAGAGCGCTTCCCCCCTGTACCATTGCGGAAGTACAAACGCAATGATAACCGAAACAAGCGTTCCAAAAGTGATGATGCCGACTACCATTCCCCGCCGGATTGCGAGAACCTCCAGAAGTCGAAACAGATTGCCGGTCGGACGCTCGGTCATGGCTTCTCCCCTGTCGAAGGCACCAGTATTTCGTCACCGTCCGATACCATCGACTCCGGAGCCGCCGGCAGGACTTCGCCGGTCGCCTGATTCCTGATCACTATCGATCCCCGGTTCACCGCACCAAGAAAGTCGCCGGCCGCCAGAATGTAGTAGCTAAGGGGTCTTCCCTCGATATACGGAACCGCACCCGGTCGTCCCACCTGTCCGCTCACCCTCACCCACCCCACGAATCGCGGGATAAAGAGTGTGTCGAAAGGACGCAACGAGATATTCTTGAATTTGCCGCCCGCATCGCGAAGACCGCCGATAACCGTGTGCGACATGCTGTCGGCCCCCGGTGTCAACCGATCGCTGGGGCGAAAGATGACGGCACGCGACAGGTTCGCATCCGATCCCCCGCCGCCCGCCTTGGCCAGCAATTGATCGATCGTCGTACCTGCTGAAAACTCATACCCTCCCGGACGTTGGACCGCACCGGTAACCACCAGTCCACCGGTGGCCATTAGGTCGGGGCGAATCGGCACAACTATCATGTCCCCCGGATGCACGGCGGCCGACAGATCGATCTTCGTAAGATCGCCCGTCAATCGCGCCCCTCCAGCCAGTGAAATCAGACTTTGAACCGTCTCCCCCTCGACAAACTCAACCGTACTCGGCTTCTGTACTTCCCCCAGAATTCGGATCATCTCGCCGGTTTGGTAAGGGACGGTCACGGTCAGACCGGCATAGAGCGGAGGATCGGCCAGGTTGCTTTCGCCGGAAGCGGCCAATTCCAGATCCACCCGGATCGGATTTGGACCGCCGGAAAATTGTATGTGCCTCGATGAGGCCGACCGCCTCAGCCCTCCCGCCAGCGCGATAACTTCCGAAACATGTTGAGAAGTAAACACCGAATATGTGCCGGGTCGGTTCACCGCCCCAATCACCCGGATCGGCACCCGATGGGGACCTTCGACCGATACGATGATCCGTTCCGCCCGAAACTGCTTGGAGAGCGGCCCAATCAACAGCCGGCGGACTTCGGAAAGCGTCTTCCCACCTACATCAATAATGCCCATTTTTGGATCAATGATCTGCCCTTCGGGATCGACCGCCAGGATAGCCGATGGGATACCCGCGCCCAACGGTGTCACCATCAGCCGTTCACCGGGACGGATCAGATACTTGTCGGCGTCGATTGGCAGGTCAAACGGCGAAAGGGAAGCCGGCCGCATGACCGAATCAGTCGCGATGGGCTGAGCGGTCAAGCGTCCCGCCGATACCGCGAGATATACACACCAAATAAGTAGTCTTAAGTACTTCAATGAGATAGTCTTTCCCTGCTCTGCTCCTAACAATAGCCAGACAGAATACCCAACCGGCCCCCCAAAGTCAACCGGCGGCAGGGGTACCGTTCAGCCGGACTACTTAGTCAGATCAAACTGATATCTGATATTGCGCGCCGTGTCGAACTTGCTGAGATACAAGCTGTCCCCCTTAAAGGCGCTGGAGAACCAGCCACGCGGAACGTGCAGTGAATCGCAGTTGCCAACAAATACGGTGGTGGGTATGAAATTCACCCGGTTGGCCCCGAATCCTTCGGCCTTCCCCTGGGAGTCACACAACTTGGTTTTGAATGTCTGAAGTTGAAAGGTGTAGGTCCCGCCCTGCACGATAAGCTCGACCAGATCCGTATCAGACCCGCCGACTGTATTTGGGTCTTTCACATAAACGAGCCGCCCCCGAAAGACTTCCGGCTTGGCCGGCGAAAGGTCAATCTCCGGATTGCACCCGGTCAGCATTCCGCCGACCAGCATACACAATCCGACCAACGCTGAAATCGACGCCTTATTCCGTACATGTCTCATCGTTCCGAAATTTCTCCTCTCAATCAACCGTGCGATCGGGAGGTATCGACCGGCTCTTCCAGCCGTAACATCCTGCCCGAACGGTCGTCCTGATATAAGACGGCGGCCCGGACGAATTCGCGGAATAGTGGATGCGGCCGCACCAGGCGGGATTTCAGTTCCGGGTGGAACTGCACGCCGACAAACCACGGATGTGACGGTATTTCAACGATTTCCACCAGCCGCTGGTCGGGCGACAATCCGGCCATCAACAGCCCCTGCCGGGCCAGCATGTCGCGGTAGGCGTTATTCAGTTCGTACCGGTGGCGGTGACGCTCGGTGATCTCAGAGGACCCGTAAGCCGCGTATGATCGGCTCTGCGGTTCAAGAAGACAGGGGTACGCCCCCAGACGCATCGTGCCGCCCAGTTCGGTCACCCCTTCCTGATCGGCCATCAGGTGGATCACCGGATGTTTCAGGTCGCGGTAGAACTCAAAGGAGTGCGCGTCGGACAATCCGCACACATTGCGGGCGAACTCGATCACCGCGCATTGCATCCCCAGACAGATTCCGAAAAACGGAATGTTGTGCTGGCGGACATACCGAATCGCTTCGATCTTTCCTTCCACCCCCCGTTCCCCAAACCCGCCGGGAATAAGTAGTCCGTCGATATCGGCCAGATATTTTTCCGGCCCGGCATGCTTGATATCCTCGGAACTGACCCAGACCAGATTCACCTCGGCATCGTTGGCCACCCCCGCATGAATGAACGATTCGATGATCGACTTGTAGGCATCCTTCAGATTCACATACTTGCCGCAAATGGCGATCTTGATGCGTTTCGCCGGGTTCTTGATTCTGTCGACTAATCCCTCCCATGCAACCAGGTCCGGCTCCGGCGCCTGCCAGCCGAAATGCTCGCAGACGATCTGGTCCATCTCCTGATGGTGGAACTTAAGCGGAACTTCGTAAATCGTGCTGACATCTTCGGCCACAATCACCGACCGGGTCGGCACCGAACAGAACAGCGAAATCTTCTGGCGAAGCGAGTCATTGATCGGTTTGGCCGAACGGCAGATAAGCATGTGCGGCTGGATGCCGATCTCGCGAAGCTCCTTCACCGAGTGCTGGGTCGGCTTGGTCTTGAACTCTCCGGCTGTATTGATGTACGGCACCAGCGTGACATGGATGAACATCACGCTCCGGTCCCCTTCCTCCAGACCGATCTGCCGGATCGCCTCCAGAAACGGCAATGATTCAATATCGCCGACCGTCCCGCCGATCTCCGCGATCACCACATCGGGTTGGTCCGCGACCCGGGCTACCGAACGAAGCCGGTTCTTGATCTCCTCGGTGACATGCGGAATGACCTGGACGGTCGCGCCCAGATAATCCCCCCGCCGCTCGCGGGTGATGATCGTATGATAGATCTGGCCGGTAGTGACATTGTTGACCCGCGACTGCGATTGATCCAGAAACCGCTCGTAGTGGCCTAAATCGAGATCGGTCTCGGAACCGTCGTCGAGGACGAACACTTCGCCGTGCTGGAACGGGTTCATCGTCCCCGGATCGACATTCAGGTACGGATCGAATTTGATGTTTTGAACTTTCAGTCCGCGCTTTTGCAATAGCAACCCGAGCGAGGAGGCCACAATTCCTTTTCCCAGCGACGAGACCACGCCGCCGGTCACGAACACATATTTGGCTTTTTCCATGCCGATCACATCCTTCCCTCTATCGTCCACCGCCTGCCAGCCGTGTCAAATCCGCCGGCGAATCGATCGTGACGGACTTCATATTCATCACAAACAGCCGTATCCGGCCGCCATGTTCCAGTATTCGCAACTGCTCCAGCGACTCCGCTTTTTCCATCGCGGTGCGCGGCCACCCGACATACCGCCCGAGCGCGGCCGCTCGGAAGAAGTATATACCAATATGCAAAAGAAAAGGAAACTGCCGACACCGGGGCTTTTCTTCCGCTTTCTGAATATACGGAATCGGAAAGCGCGAGAACCACAGGGCATTTCCGTCGGAACCGACCGCCACCTTGACCTTGTTCGGATCGAACAACTCCTCATCGCTGGTGATCGGCCGGGCAATGGTGGCGAACTGTACCCCCCGATCTTTCTTCATGGCCGTCACCACCTTATCCAATCCCGCCGGACTCAGATTGAAACTGTCCGCCTGGACATTGATGACGATCTCGCCGCCCAGCTTCCGGTGCGCCTCGGCCACCCGATCGGTGCCGGTCTGACATTTGGCTGATGTCCGCACCACCTCGGCCCCGAACCCCAGCGCGGCCTGTTCGATCTCTTTGGAATCGGTGGCAATCACCACCCGGTCAACCGTCTTGGCCCTGGTAACCTGCCGCCAGACATGATACAACAGCGGCTGACCCTGCCACGGATAGAGGACCTTGCGCGGAAACCGCGTGGAACCAAGCCGGGCCGGGATCACCGCCAGAGTTCTCATAATGGGCTAATCACCTATCACTCTCGGAACGTGGAAATACTCCTCGTCCCGGTCGGGGGCATTGCGGAGCGCTTCGGAACGCGGGAGCGAAGGCTCCGGAACATCTTCGCGGAATACATTTTCGGCGGTGATGAACTGGTTCTGCACTTCGACCCCCTCGGTATTGACCGTCTGCAATTGATCGATGTACGACAAAATGACGGTCAATTCGTGGGTATATTTTTCGATCTCGGCGGGGGTGAGATTGAGCCGGGCAAGCTTGGCGATATGCTCGACTTGTTCCTTTGATAGTGGCATATGTAAAGGTACGGCAGGCGGGCGGGGAAGTCAAGGGGGGTGGTAAACCCTGCCACCCGTGCGTCATGCGTCCTCGCTTGACGCCGTTTCGCCGTGTCGTCAGGCCTCCCGGCCTGACGGCTTCCAAATTGGGTTCGATTTGTTAAATTTAAAAGAAAGTAGGGCAGGTTTGTCTTCAAACCAGCCTTCTTTTCCCTACGCCAGGATGGCGGTTTCGAAGACGGAACGGCCCTACATGAAATGGGTTTGTTTCACAGTCTTGTAGGGCAGGTTTGTCTTCAAAGCTGCCATCTTTTCCCTCCGCCGGAATGGCGGTTTCGAAGACGGAACCGCCCTACAAGAAATTGGGTTCAAATTGCGCGGCATTTTCGTTTTCCGGTCATATCGTCGCGTCGAGCGTAGTCGAGACGCGAATTGTCAAGCGCCGGGGCGCTTGACCTACAAGAGCAACGCAATTGTCTTCCTCCCCAGAAAGAGTAAGACTGGATTCCGGCCGTCGCCGGAAGGACAAATGCGCCGGAACGACAATATCATGCTCATCTATATAATTGGGACGGGGGATGAATCACCGTCGAGTTGATAGTGAAATTGATCAGAAAACACGAAGTATTGTGGTCGGCGGACATTACTGTCCGCCGACACAG
>JACRAV010000087.1 GCA_016213305.1 Candidatus Zixiibacteriota bacterium
ACGCCGAAATCCCGCTGACCGACCTGATTCGGATCCGCCGCGAAAAACTCCGCAAGCTGGCGGCGATGGGGATCAATCCGTACCCATACAAGTACGACCGGACCCACCAGATCTCCGAGGTGCTGTCATCATTCGATACCCTGGCGGCGCAGAATACCGTTGTTCGCGTGTGCGGGCGGATCATGCTTATCCGCAAGATGGGGAAGGTGTTCTTTGCCGATCTTCGCGATGCCGGGGCAAAAGTCCAGATCTATGTCAAGCGGGATGATGTGGGCGAAGCGCTGTTTGAAGTCTTCGATCTGCTCGACCTTGGGGATATCATCGGGTGTGAGGGAACGGTGTTCATCACGCGCACCGGCGAGCGGACGATCAAGGTGACGTCGTTTCAACTGTTGACCAAAGCGTTGCATCCGCTCCCCGACAAGCATGCGGGCCTGACCGACGTCGAAACCCGCTATCGCCGCCGGTATATCGATCTGATTGCCAATCCGGAAGTCCGTGAGGCGTTTGTCCAGCGCACCCGGATTATACAGACGATCCGCGATTTCTTGAATAGCACCGGGTTTCTGGAAGTCGAAACGCCGATTCTTCAGCCGCTCTACGGCGGCGCCTCGGCGCGACCCTTCAAGACCCATCACAATACCCTCGATATTCCCATGTTCATGCGGATCGCCGATGAACTGTATCTCAAACGGTTGATTGTTGGCGGGTACGACAAGGTCTGGGAGTTGTGCAAGGATTTTCGAAATGAAGGGATGGACCGGCTCCATAATCCCGAATTCACGATGATCGAAATGTACTGGGCCTATGCCGATTACCGGGATATCGCCGCTTTGCTCGAACAGCTTTTGCGGCATGTGGTGTTCACCCTACATGGCAAGCACACGATTGAGTTCGGCGAGCATTCGATCGACTTCGGGCCGCCGTTCCGCTGGGTGAGCATGCTCGACTCGGTGAGGGAGAAGACGGGCGTCGATTTCAGCAACCTGTCGTTCGAGGACGCCAGGGCACAGGCCCGCAAGCTGGGAGTCGAGAGCGCCGAATTGATCAACTGGGGGAAGGTGGTGGCCGCGGTCTGGGAGGCGAAAGTCGAACACTCGCTCATCCAGCCAACTTTCGTTTGCGATTTCCCGGTCGAGATTTCGCCGCTGGCCAAGAAGCACCGGGACAACCCCCGTCTGACGGAGCGTTTTGAGTTATTCATCGCCACGCAGGAGATGGGGAACGCGTTCAGCGAACTGAACGATCCGGTCGATCAGCTTCAGCGGTTTCTTCAGCAGGGGAAGGCGATGGCCGCCGGTGACGAGGAGGCCCAGCCGCTCGACGATGATTTCATCACCGCGCTGTCGTACGGCATGCCGCCGACCGCCGGACTGGGGTTCGGGATCGACCGGTTGATCATGCTGTTGACCAACCAGCCGTCGATCCGCGACGTCATCTTTTTCCCGCAGATGAAAGAGACGAAAGACGGCACGGTGCCGGTATCACAGATTCTGGCTCAGCTGGCGGAAGAAGAGCAGGACGCTTCGAAAAAGTAGCGCACATTCATGCCGTCTCGCAAAGCTACCTCAACTCACCGGTCGCGAACCGACAAACTGGCCGCGCAACGCCACCTCGTCAAAGCGGACCCGCGCCTGGCACGTGTTATCCGCAAGTACGGCCCCTGTCCGCTGAAACGGACGCGCGGCGGATTCGAGCGGGTGTGTAAGGCGATTGTCAGCCAGCAGTTGTCCACCAAAGCGGCGGCCACGATATTCAGACGGTTTTGTGCCCTCTCGCCGCGCAAGAAACCGACCGCCATTACCGTCGCCAAGCTCACCGACCAACAACTCCGCGAGGTCGGCCTCTCTCGCCAGAAAATAGGATATCTGCGCGATCTCGCCCGCACGGTTACTGAAAAGAAACTGGTTTTCGAACGTCTGGGGAAACTCTCCGACGAACAGGTGATCGAACAACTCACGCAGGTCAAGGGGATCGGCCGGTGGACCGCCGAAATGTATTTGATCTTCGTCCTAGGACGCCCCGATGTCTTCTCGGTCGGCGATCTGGGTATCCGCACTGCCATTCGCAACCTGTATAAACTCGATCATCAGGAGGTCGATCTGGATAAGTTCGCCGAGCGTTGGAAGCCGCACCGCTCGACCGCCTGCTGGTATCTGTGGCGAAGTCTGGAAAACGAGTGAGCCGGTGCCGGCCATGAACCGCTTTTCCATCCGTCCCGCAACCGAATCCGATATTCCGGTTCTGCTATCGCTGATCAAACAACTGGCCGAGTACGAGAAGCTTTCACATGCGGTGGTAGCAACCGAGAACGATCTTCGCCGTTCGCTGTTCGGTCCCCGTCCGGTGGCCGAGGCGCTCATCGGGGAATCCGGTGGACAGCCGGTCGCCTTTGCCGTCTTCTTTCACAATTTCTCGACCTTCCTCGCACGGCCGGGGCTGTATCTGGAGGACCTCTTTGTCGTTCCGTCCTGTCGCGGCGGGGGATTCGGGAAATTGATGCTCGCGTACTTGGCGAAGATTGCGATCGAGCGAAACTGCGGCCGGTTCGAGTGGTCGGTGCTGGATTGGAATGAGTCGGCGATCAATTTCTACAAGAAGCTGGGCGCCGTGCCGATGGACGACTGGACGGTCTTCCGTCTTGAGGGGGACGCTCTCAAGAAGCTGGCTGGTGAATAATCATCGGTCCGCTCATTCCCGCTTGCCTGCAACTCCCCGATTCGTGTATCGTATCTCTGGTTATCGTTACCAGCGGAGGTGTGTGTGTCTGAAATCAAACTGATTCCAATCGAACAATGGCCCGAACTTGTACGCATGGTGGCCGAGGCGTATCCCGGCCT
>JACRAV010000090.1 GCA_016213305.1 Candidatus Zixiibacteriota bacterium
ATCGTGGCGGTCCTTGAAGAGATGAAGGACATCTCGCCCATTGACCGGATCGACTTCTACAACATGTCCGAGGCGATGAATATCGACGAACGCATTGAGCGCCGGATCGAAATAATGCACAAAGAATCCGGGCTTGTCGTGCCGGATGACATCCCCTCCTGACATTGACTCCCGCCTGCCGGAGATATAGTTTTCAGCCATGCTACGTTATCTGACCGCCGGTGAATCGCACGGCCCGCAGTTGACCGCTATCATTGACGGCCTGCCGGCCGGTCTCTCCATCGACATCGATAAAATCAATGTTCAGCTGGCTCGCAGGCAGAAGGGATACGGCCGCGGCGGCAGGATGAAAATTGAGCAGGATGCCGTCGAAATCATGTCGGGCATTCGCGGATCGGTCACGATGGGAGGGCCGATTACTCTTGTCATTCGCAACAAAGACTGGGAGAACTGGACCAACATCATGGATCCGATTAAGCCCGTTGCCGACAATCTCAATCTGCGCGAGAATCGCCTCGCCCACGAAACCACAACACCCCGTCCCGGCCATGCCGATCTTCCCGGCGGCATCAAATGGAATCACAGAGATCTGCGTAATGTGCTGGAGCGGGCGTCGGCCCGCGAAACCGCGGCTCGTGTTGCCGTCGGTTCACTCTGCCGACAATTGCTGGAACAATTCGGGGTACAATTCGCATCCCACGTGGTGCAAATTGGAAATATCTCTCTGCCGGCCGGGTACGATATCTCGAACTTGAGTACCCTCGTTGATGCGGCCGAATCGTCGGAAGTTCGCTGTATCAACGCCGGAATAGGCGAGAAGATGATCGAGGCCATAAAGTCGGCCAAGAACAGCCGCGATTCTCTTGGCGGCGTCGTCGAGCTTATTGTGCGCGGCCTTCCCGTCGGACTTGGCGGCTTCTCGCAATGGGATCACCGCCTTGATGGCCGGCTCGCGCAGGGACTGATGTCGATTCACTCTGTCAAGGGAGTGGAAATTGGCCTCGGATTTGAAGGCGCAGGCCGTCCCGGCTCCGAATACCACGATGAGATATTTTACACCGCCAATCAGTATCCGACCCGCAAAGGGTTCTATCGCAAGAGTAATCACGCCGGAGGCCTCGAAGGAGGCATAACCAACGGCGAAGACCTTTTGATTCGGATCGCCAACAAGCCGATTTCTACTCTCAATCGTCCTCTTAAAACGGTTGATGTTGTCACCCACGCTGAGGCCGAAGCGATGGTAGAGCGCACTGACAACTGCGTTGTCCCTGCTCTGGGAGTCGTCTGCGAAGCGGTGTCAGCGCTGGTACTCAGCGAGGCATTTCTGGCCAAGTTCGGCAGTGACAACTTCGCCGAGACCGAACGGAACTTTCGCGCCTTTCTGGCCGAGCCATACTAATTATCCCTCTCAGCGGCAATCCGTCTCAATCTTGCGTCTCCTCCCGTCATCGTGTAGGTTTCTACATAACTGATTTCAAAACCTATGCGAGGAACTATGAAATTTGATGTTGTTTCCGGCAAACCGCAAACGAATCGGGCTGACACAATTGTTCTGTTCTCACCAGTGCTTTCAAAGATTACCGAAAAACCACTGAAAGATCTCGATGCCGCCTCTCGCGGGGCGCTATCGGTTCTTGTCCAGTCCAAAGAGTTCTCCGGCAAAGAGGGGGAGTTTGCCCAGATAGTTGCTCCCTCCGGGTACGCCTCGAAACGCATCATCGTTGCCGGTCTGGGCGAATCGCGAAAAGTCACTGCTGACAGCATCCGCAGAGCGTTCGGCCTTCTTTCAAAAAACAAAGGCATTACATCCTCGGAATCGGTGGCATTCAGCCTTGGAAACTACTGCACCGCCGACAGCATTCAGGCCGCAGTCGAAGGATTCCTCCTTGGCGGTCACAAGATTCTCGCATGGCGGTCGGGGGAGGGGGCCCAAAATTCCTCCAAGACCGAGCGTGTGACATTCCTTTTTGACGGTAACCGTTCGCCGAAGAAATTCGCGCAGGCTGTCACTGTAGGGCAGATAACCGCCGAAGGGCAAATCCTTGTACGCGAGCTGGCCGCGACTCCGTCGAATGACCTCACTCCCC
>JACRAV010000008.1 GCA_016213305.1 Candidatus Zixiibacteriota bacterium
AGGGGTTCGAGATCGGGTATCATCTGGCAACCTGGCATACCTCGCCGCGGGAGAAAACGATTCAGGCGCTGGACCGATACGACGAACTGTTCGGACAACCACCAACGGCGATGGCCAATCATTCGAAGTGTCGCGAAAACATGTACTGGGGAGCGGCCAGACTCACCGGGGCTGCCCAACTCATATACAATCTGGCCACACGCTTTCGCCAGGCCGACCGATACCGGGGCCATATCGAAGGCGACCCGCTATTCTGGGGGGATATCTGCAAGCAAAAGATCCGCTACTGCCGGAATTTCATTTACAACAATATAAATACGCTGGCCGCCTGTCCGTTCATGCCGTATCACGATCCGGCGCGGCCGTATGTGAATTACTGGTTTGCCTCATCGGAGGGAAGCGAGGTTCGCTCCTTCAACCGGCGTCTTTCGGAGAAGAATCAGGAGCGGCTGGAGGAGGAAGCGGGACTGTGTATCATGTACACTCATCTGGCCTGCGGTTTTTACGGCAATCATCAACTCCAGCCGGAGTTTCGACGGCTCATGGAGCGACTGGCCCGCCGGAACGGGTGGTTTGCGCCGGTCTCCACGATTCTCGATTATCTTCGTGAGAGAAACGGCGGGCATCTGATCAGTTCCGCCGAACGAACCCATCTTGAGCGAAAGAGGCTTATCCAGAAGCTGGTATCGGGGGGTTCGAAAATCGCTTGATTTTGCGCCAAACTGGGCGGACTTTCTTTTGTCATGCGCATTTCATTTGAACGTCAGCTTCAACCCGACTGGAGCGAGTTGGACCGGTTTGCCGATCGGACTCTGTTTCAGACCAGACCGTGGCTTGATTTTGTGGCCGAGGCCCACGGGGCCGAGGTGTGCGTTCTCAAGGTTTGGGTCGAGAGTCAGCCGGCGGGGTACTTTACCGGGCTGATCATCACAAAGCTCGGTCTCAAGATACTTGGTGCGCCGTTTCCGGGGTGGACGACCCAGTATCTGGGGTTCAATCTGATTGACGGAGTGGATCGGTCGGTCTTGCTTGAACCGCTCGCGAAATTTGCGTTCGGCGAACTGAATTGCTGGCATCTGGAGCTTATGGACCGGCGGCTTACGGCAGAGCAGGTTCTTTCTCTTGGATGGAAACATCGCCTCTTCGAAAACACGGAAGTCGATCTGTCGGGGACTGAAGACGAGATCTTTGCCAACATGAAAGGGTCCTGCCGGACCAGTATCCGCAAGGCAGAAAAGAGCGGGGTGGTGGTTGAGGCGGCCTCGGACGATCAGTTCGCCGACGAGTATTACCGTCAGCTGACCGAGGTCTTCGCCAGACAGAATCTGCGGCCGACTTATGGAGTCGAGCGGGTCAGGCAACTGATCAAACATCTGTATCCCTCTGGGCGACTGTTACTTATCAGGGCGCGTAATGCGGACGGGGAGTGCCTTGCGACCGGTATTTACCCCGCATTTAACGGGACTATGTACTTCTGGGGTGGGGCGAGTCTGAGGCAGTTTCAGATTCTTCAGCCGAATGAGGCAATCCAGTGGTTTGCCATGCGATATTGGAAAGAGCGAGGGATGACCGTGTGTGACATGGGAGGGGGCGGGGAATACAAGACAAAGTATGGTGGAACTCCTTTAATTCTGCCTTGGTGCCGGCACTCTCGGTGTGGGTGGGTGGGTATGGCGAGGGAGTTGGCCCAGAGATCGCACTTTGCTGTGCGGCGTGTGGTGGGCAGGTCTTTTTAGCCGATCCTTGGGGCTGGTTTCATCTTGTTCTGAGCCAATTTGGTGTTGTGCGGGGGGTGAACCAAGCCGGGCTTGGGGGCTGAGGGCTGGTTTTTTTGTTGACTTATTTTGAGGGAATCCCCCATATGGCTTAAGGTTACGGCAAAATTGCCGAAACAGGGATGTAGAAATTCCATGGAGGAATGTGACGTTGAAATGTCTTACTTTTGATCATTTTCCACAGATAATCAGTCAATCTTTAAACACCGACTCTCATAACACGAGGGAAAAGTCATGCAACACAAACGTCTGATGGTGTTTGTCGCGTTGTGTCTTCTGGTCGCCGGATCGTCATTCGGCGCCGTCGTCGGAAAAATTTCCGGCGTTATCACCGACGCGCAGACCAAAGAACCGCTGGTAGGCGTCTCCGTTTCGGTCACCGGCACCACCTTGGGTGCGATGACCGACGCGAACGGCGTCTTCACCATTATCAACGTGCCGGTAGGTACCTACACGTTAAAGTACAGCTCGGTCGGCTTCGCGACGCTCGAAGTGTCGAATGTGGAAGTATCGGCTGATCTGACCACCTACCAGAACCACACCCTGACGTCGCAGGCCACTGAATTGGGCAAGACGATTCAGATCACCGCCGAGCGGCCGTTGATCGTCAAAGACAAGACGAACAACATCGCCATCATCCGGAAGGAAGAGATTCAGGCCTTGCCCACCCGTGGTTTTGAGCAGGTGGTGGGGATTCAGAACGGTGTTGTGAAAATGAATTCGAACCCGGTAGTGCGCGCCCGCGGCGGACGCGAGTCGGTCAACACCAGCGAATTGAACATCCGTGGTGGTCGCCCCTCCGAAGTGGCGTATTACGTGGACGGATTCTCCCAGCAGGATCCGCTGTCGGGTAACTCGACGGCCAATATTTCCAACAATGCCATTCAGGAAGTTACCGTGATCGCCGGAGGGTTTTCGGCTGAATACGGCAACGTCGCGTCCGGTATTGTGAACACGATCACCAGTTCCGGTTCGAAGGCGTACCACGGGGCGCTGGAGTTAGTATCCGACAACCCCAGCGACTGGTCCGGAACAGGGTACAACTCGTTTGACAACAACTATTACAGCGCCAATTTCAACGGACCAATCCCCGGTTTGGACAAGGGG
>JACRAV010000096.1 GCA_016213305.1 Candidatus Zixiibacteriota bacterium
CGGACGCGACCTATACACGCACGGCCGGTTCGAGCAACCGCGCCGTCGCCGTGGCGCTCGACAGGAGGGTCTGATGCCGGGATTATTTCAGGGACTGGAAATAGGCAAGCGGGCGCTGTTGAGCCACCAGCTGGTTCTGCAGACGATCGGTCAGAACATTGCCAACGTGAACACACCCGGCTACACGCGCCAGCGGGTCAATATTCAGGCGACCAACCCCGAGGAAGTCACCTACGGTTCGGTCGGCACCGGTATCACCGTCACCGATATCCGGCATATCCGGGACCTGTTTCTGGGTCAACAGGAACAGGAGGCGACCAAATCGCTCGGCCAGTGGTCATACAAGGACAAGACGCTGTCGGAAATCGAGGCGCTTTATAATGAGCCGCAGGACAATTCTCTTTCTCATCTGTTGAGCGCATTCTGGGATTCCTGGTCACAGCTGGCGACCAACTCGGATTCGATTTCGAACCGCAAGGCGGTGGTGGCCACCGCCGGTCAGCTGATCGCCGGATTCCAGCAACTCTCGCGAAAGCTGATGGACCTGCGCGAGGCCACCGACCGGGATGTCACGAACATGGTAGCCGATATCAATCAAAAGACGGCGGACATCGCCCGCATTAACCAGCAGATCGCCGGGGCCGAGCTGGGCGGTCACCGGGCCAATGATCTTCGCGACGCCCGCGATCTGATCACCAGGGAATTGTCGAGTCTGGTCGATGTGCGCACGATCGAAAAGCCGAACGGCGAAACCATTGTGCATATGGGCGCGATGGCCCTGGTGGACGGCTCGCAGAGTTTTCCCATCGCCAGCGAAACGGCCAATAAGAACGGCGTCTCCACCTCTCGAATTGTGTGGAAAGGCACATCGGTGCAACTGACCAATCTGAGCGGGCAACTCGCCGGAGTAATGGAAACCCGCGATGTGCTGGTGCAGGATAATCTCGACGGGCTGGACGAACTGGCCCAAACCATCATAGAACAGGTCAATGCCATCCATGTCACCGGCTACGGGATGAACGGCACGACCGGTGTGGCCTTCTTCGATCCGAACTTCAGTTCCGCCTCGACCATGCGTCTGAGCCAGGATGTGGCCAACGACCAGGGCAAGGTGGCGGCCGCCTCGGTGATTACCGGCGACAACCATATCGCGCTGGCCCTGTCGGAGCTTCGCGATGCCAAGGTGATGAACGAAAACGTCAGCTCGATGAACGACTTTTACAGCAGTCTGGTGGGACTGGCGGGGATGAAGGCCAAGGAGGCCTCGACCACCTCGCAAAATTTCGAACTGCTGGTTCAGCAGATCAGTAATGCCCGTCAATCCGTCGAGGGGGTCAACCTCGACGAGGAAATGGCCAATCTCGTGAGATCCCAGCACGCCTACGATGCGTCGGCGCGGGTGATCACCGCCATGGATCAGGCGCTGGATACGGTCATTTCCGGGATGGGTGTGGTAGGACGATAAACAGTCAGGCCGCGTCGGACGCGGCATGCAGAACGCCACGGAGGGTGCGGTGCTGATACTTACACGGAAGTTGGGTGAATCGATTGCGATCGGCGATCAGATACGGATTTCGGTGCTGGGAATTCGCGGACGTCAGGTGCGTCTGGGAATCGACGCGCCGTCCGACGTGGTCGTTCACCGCGAGGAAATTTACCTGAAGATTCAGGCGGAGAACCGGAAAGCATCCGGTTCCATCGCCGGCGATTTGATGGGGATGGTCAAGATGATCAAAGGGAAGATGTCCGGAGACGAAGCGCAGAAGCCGACCATCGACTACAAGGACAAGCCCGGTCGCAAGGGGGCGGACAAAAGCCCGCACAAACGCCAACAGGGTCCCAACGGAGGCGAATAAATGCGTATCACCAACGGCATGATGGCCGACCGGGTGGTGTTCAACACCCAGCGGGCGCTCCAGCGGTTCATGCAATTGCAGACCGATATGTCATCCGGCCGCAGGATCAACAAGCCGTCGGATGATCCGGCCGGCACCCTGCGCGATCTGGGATATCGCACCGAGCTGTCCGACACCGATCAGTACCAGAAAAATATCAATTCGGCGCAGTCGTGGGTGAAGACCTATGACAACCTTATGGCCGATATGAAGGACGTGATGTCGTCGGTGAAGGAAATCGCGATCGCCATGGCCAACGGCCACTACGACGCCATCGCCCGAAGCGGCTCGGCCACCGAAGTCGAAGCGGCTGTCGATCATTTCATGCAACTCGCCAACAGCCAGGTCGAAAACCGGTATATACTATCCGGCGACCTGACCCAGACCCAACCCTTCTCGAAATCATCAAATGGCATCATCTATCAGGGAGATCTCGGTAAGATCGAGTTCGAGATTTCTCCGCACATGCGGCAGACGGTCAACCTCCCGGGGTCCGACCTCTTGTTGCAAGAATTGTTCGTGTTGGGCGATCAGGCGGACCTGAATGTGGCGGTCACGACCGGTACCTTGCTGGCCGACCTGCACAACGGCGCCGGCATCGATCTGACAACCCCGACCTTTACGATCACAGACATCAATCTGAATTTGAGCGCCACCATCGACCTCACCGGCGCCGTCACGGTGAACGACGCCCTTTCCATGATCAACACTCAGCTGTCGGCCGCAGGTATCAACAACCTGACCGCCGCAGTCGCCGATACCCAAAATGCCCTGGTTCTGAAAACCACGCCCAACGGCCTAATCAGCCCAAACACGCTCATCGCCCGTCTGAATGGCGGAAACGGCGCCGACATGGTGCCGGGGATGATTCGAGTGACCGACGGCGGATTGATCGATGTCGAGGTCGATCTGAGTGGATCAACCACGTTGGCCGATGTCATGACCGCGTTCAACACCCAGCTCGCCACTGCCGGGGTCAATAACGTCGCCATGACCATCGCCCCCGGCGGCACCGCCCTGCAGATCACCGATTCCAACGCCGTACCGCTTGGTTTGTCGGTCACGGAAATGACGATGAACGAACAGACCGCCTCCCAACTGGGGATTGTCGGATCGATCAATCCGACCCTCACCGGAACCGATCTGAATCCTTCCGTGTCGTTCTCCGTTTCCGAGACCACCGGATCGGTGGCCGGCCAACTGGGGATACTGGGAGATCTGACGTCCGACAAAATCGGGACCGATCTCGATCCCCGTTTGACGCTGACATCGCTTCTCACCGATCTCAACAACGGTCTGGGATCGGGCCTGGAGAATCTCGTGCTCAAGCAGGGAAGCGTAGCCGTTACGCTGGACCTGAGCGACCCCGGGTTGATCACCGTACAGGACCTGCTCGATCGGTTCAATTCGAGCGGATTGAGCATCAATGCATCGCTCAATACCACCAACCGGGGTATTCAGGTGGCCAATACCGACAGTAGCCGCTCCTTCATTATAGAAGAATCGGGGACCGGGCGGACGGCCAAGAATCTCGGTCTCTATGGTTCGAGCGATATGATGGGGACACTATATGCCCTGACCGATGCTCTGAGAAGCGACGATCAGGAGGGATCGGGTTTGCTATTACGTAATCTCGACAGCGCCATTCAGCGTTTGCTGGATTCACGGGCGGAGATCGGATCGCGCGGCAACCGTCTTCGAACCCTGAGTACGCGGCTTGACGAGCAGAAGCTGACGGTCACGCGGCGCCTCTCGGAAGTGGAGGACGCCGATATCACCGAACTGATAACACAGCTGGCCACCCACGAAAACAACTACCGGGCCGCGCTCGGAGCGACCGGGCGCATTATTCAACCGACGCTGATGGATTTTCTGACACGATAGAAAGGCGAAAGAGGTAACCTATGGTATTCAATAGCACGCGTCTCGGTCAATTCGAAGTCCCGACCGACAAGATCATCACCATGGCCCGGCCCATCCTCGGATTCGAAAAGCTGGCCGAATTCTGTCTGGTCGAGGTCGAGGCGGTTGCCCCCTTTCTCTGGTTGCAATCCACCGAGGACCCCACGGTGGCCTTTCTGGTGGTGAATCCGCTGGTGTTTTTCCCCGACTACCGCATCGAAATCAATTCGCCGGAAATCGCCGAGCTGAACGTATCGCGCGTGGACGAAGTCGAAACCTATGTGATCGCGACCGTGCCGGAGGACTTCAGGAAGATGTCGATCAACTTGCAGGGGCCGATTCTGGTGAACACCGCCAATCGTCTGGCCAAGCAACTGGTGCTGGTGAATTCGGATTATCAGGTGAAGCACTACGTCATGACGGCCGCCGGCATCGCGACCCCGACAGAGACGGAGAAGGAACTGGTCGGCGTCTGACCGCCGCGGTGTTCCCCTCCGAACCTGATAGCGATACGTGGGATGTCATTGATGACCACCGATACCACCTGCCAACCCCATCAATCTGCCGGCGCACACGCGGACGCGATGGCGCAGTCGATCAACGAGAGTCTGGACCGGGGTGATTTTCAGACGGCGTTTCAGCTTCTTGAAAAATTGAATGACGGTCCGTCGCGCTCCGGCGGCACCCTCGTGGTGGCCGGCCTGACGGCACTGCAGTTGAACCGTCCGGACGAGGCGCGTCGAGAATTCGAAGAAGCGCTCGCTCTCGAACCGAACAATACCGACGCTCTGCACAATTTGGCGCTGTTGGACTTGGCCGGAAATGATCCGGCCGCCGCGACCGCCCGGCTGAGGACGCTGAAGAGACTGCAACCGAATGATGCTTCCGTTCGCAACGACCTTGCGGTTCTCTGGCAAAGCCAGGACAAGCCGGCCCGCGCGCTCGCCGGGTTTCGACAGGCGCTCCGGATCGATCCCAATTTCAGTCTGGCGCGCACCAATGCCATGCAACTCTGTCTGGAACGCGGCTGGCGTCGCACCGCTCTTCGCCTTCTCGACCAACCATCCGATCAGGCGTGCACGACCACGGTCACGGCGGAGCGCAATCGCTGGCGTCGGATGTTCGAAGCTACCGACCGCCCGTCGGCGCCGCCGACCGCCACACAATTGTCGGGCCGCCGAATCGCTTTCTTCGCGTCGCACGATGCCTTCGTCAAAGACTTCATATCGGATTTCTCCACCGACAATACCGTGCGGGTGTTCAACGGCACGACCGTGGAGCGAATGAAGGAACTGCTGGCCTGGGCCGACGTCGCCTGGTTTGAATGGTGCGACCATCTGCTGGTCGCCGCGACCAAATTGCCGAAGCGCGGCAAAATCGTCTGCCGTCTGCACAGCTACGAAGCGTTCACCGACATGCCCGAACAGGTGGACTGGACCGGAGTCGATCACCTGATCTATGTCAATCAATCGGTGCGTGATATCATCGGCGCCAGAATTCCGGCAAGCGTCCCGACTACGGTGATCCACAACGGGGTGGATACCAATCGTTATAACATCCCGGCCGACAAGCCGACAACCAAAAAGATCGCGTCGGTGGGATATATCAATTACAAGAAGAACCCCGCCCTGCTCCTGTACTGTTTCAAAAAGATTCATGAGCATGATCCGGCCTACACGCTTCACGTTGCGGGCGCCCATCAGGACCCGCGAATCCAATTGTACATGGAAAACTTTCTCAAGCGACACCCCTTGCCGGTATTTTTCGAGGGGTGGGTGGAGGATATGCCGTCCTGGTATCGCGACAAGCAGTTCGTCATATCGACATCGCTTTTCGAATCGTTTCACTATTCGATCGCCGAGGGGATGGCCTCCGGAGTTCTGCCGCTCATCCATGACTGGTATGGCGCCGACTATCTGTATCCCTCCGAGTATCTGTATGCCGACCCGGACGGCTGTCTGGAGTTGATCCGAAAACTTGAGCGAACGGATCTGGCGTCGATGCGAACTTCTAATCAGACGTTTATTGCGGAGCGTTATAACCAGGCGGAGGCGACGGGCTGTGTCCGACAGGTACTTGCCGACCTTGCGGCGTCAACTGAAAGAAGCCAAGCCGACCAATGACACGCAAGGCGGACAAACGCAAACCCGCGAAGGTTTCCAGACGCGGCGGGCGGGTTACAGCGCCAGCGAACATACTGGCCCTGGCTCTCCAGCGTCACCAGGCCCATCCCACCCCCAAAACCGCCGTCGAACTTGCGGCCCTGTACTACACGCATGGGCTTGAGTCGCAGGTGCTGGACGTGCTCGAGCCGTTTGCGGGTCATGGCCGGGAGAGCGAAGCCGCCGAGGACGCGAGCTTGTGCGCTCTTCTTGCCCTTGGCTATGCCCACGCCGACCGGCTCATTGATGCCGAATCGACCGCGCAACGACTGGTCAAGCATGACCACACCGCTCGTGACGGCTGGTATGTTCTCTGCTTCGTGCATCTGTCGATGAGGGAGTATGATCGCGCCATTACCGCCGCCACCAGCTATCTGGCGTCACCGGCCGCCGACAAATCTCACCCGGCCCCGATCCGGTCCTTCTGCTCGTCGAAAGCCCACCGGTCACAACTCTGCAACATGCTGGCTTCGGCGTACCGCGAAAGCGGGCGTCTCGATGAAGCGGAGGCGATGTATCGTGAGGCCATCACCGCTGACGCCGGCAATCATCTGCCGTACCTGAATCTGGTCAATCTGCTGAATACTCTGGAGCGTCGCGACGAGGCCGCCGACATTCTTAAGAAGGGACTTCGTTCCGCGCGCCAGATTCATGAGTTGAGGATGCTCAGTGCGTCGGGATCATCGCGCTCGACCGTCTCGGCGTGCATGATCGTCAAGAACGAAGAAGAGCTTTTGCCCGACTGCCTGGCCTCGATCCGCGACTGGGTGGACGAGATCATCCTGGTCGATACCGGTTCAACCGACCGGACGGTCGACATTGCCCGGTCATACGGCGCAAAAGTGTTTCACCATGCGTGGGAAGGCGACTTCTCCAAAGCGCGCAATGTGTCGCTGTCGCACGCCACCGGCGACTGGATCTTTATCATCGACGCCGACGAGCGGATCTACACCGAGGACGTGCCGCAACTGAAACGACTGCTCGAAGATTCCCGCACCGAAGTCATCTCCATCAATGTGTATAATGTGTACGCCGACCAAACCTCGGTCGTGACCTTTCTGCCCTCCACCCGTCTGTTCCGGCGGTCGCTGGGGCTGTACTACGACGGGATTGTCCACAACACGCTGATGTATCCCGAAAGTCAGTCGATTGTGCGGACCGGCGTCCGTTTGAAGCATCTGGGATACGGTCTTGACAAGGAAAAGATGACGGCGAAGCTCAGGCGATCGCGGGAACTGTTGGAAAAACAGCTGGCCGAGAATCCGGACAATGCCTTTGCGCTGTTCAATTACGGGCAACTCCTGCGGGGGGAGACCGCGACTTTTCCCGCTCACAACGCCGAACTGATCATTACATCCGCGCGTCGCGCCGTTGATCTGACCAGTCCCGATCTGGCCGCCGAGCGTCACCTCCACCTGATGTGCCTCGATCAGATCGCCTGGGCGCTGTTTCATCAGGGGAAATACGATCAGGCGGAAGAACATGCCCGGCGCGCGATCAGCCACAAACCAAACTATCTCGATCCGTTGCTCTTGCTGGGTCACATCGCGGCTCGGCGTCAACAGTACGATCAGGCGCGCGTTCACTACGCGGCATACTTGAAAGCTCAGGCGGCCTACGATCCGGTGGCCGAGACGGACAATATCATCATGTTGCACGTGGACAGCCGCATCTCGGCCTGGTACAGTCTGGGCATGATAGCGGAAATTCAGGGCGACCCCGACCAGGCGCGGCGCCACTACGAGCTGATCATCGAACGCGATCCGGCCTATCTGGAAACCAATGCCCACCTTGGGCGGCTCGCCTTTCAGCGGCATGACCTGCCCGCCGCCGAGCATTGGTATCGACGACATGTGAATGAGCACTCCGATTCGATCGAGGGGTACGGTCAGCTCGGCCAGGTTCTCGTTGCGCGGCAACAGATGCAAGCGGCCGTTGAAGTCAATCGACAGGGATTGGCTAACGATAGTCGCGATGTGGGATGTCTGATCGGCTTGGGACGCGCGGAAGCCGGTGAGGGTCGTTACCACGAGGCCGTGCAGTCCTTTCAGCAAGTGTTGGA
>JACRAV010000097.1 GCA_016213305.1 Candidatus Zixiibacteriota bacterium
CCAGAATTACGATATCAATGACCGTTGTCCGTCAGGTTGAACCGATGCCGATGGATGAGGAAGCAAGGGATGCGAGGGCCGGGCCTCGGTGGTCTCTACTATGAAATGTACACTGTAAAACGTGGATGTCAAGACCCGACGCCCAGCTCAACCGACCAATAATACACGCCGTAGGTGAGACGTCTGATGGTGAAACGGGGGGAGAACAAATCCCGGAGTTCCTGCTCGGAAAAGTAATTTTTCAGAATGGTGAAGGTCCGGCCATCCTTGAGATGCCGGCGTTTGAAATTGTTGCCGAATTCATCGATGCGGATATGCTCGTGCTCCGGCCCCTCGGCGGGCGGATTGTTGTCGATCAGCCAGATCGCGCCTCCCTTGGCGAGCGGAGTTGCGATCAGGTCGAAAAACCGTTCGTACTCCTGTCTCGGCTGATGCGAAAACCAGAATCCGACCGCAACCATGTCGAATGCTCCCTGCGGCCAGGAATGCCCAAACATGTCGGCCTGTTGAAAGGTCACCGGCGCGACCAGCGGTTTGTGCCGGGCAATCGCCAGCATCTCGTCGGAGAGATCGGAGGCGGTGATCGCATTTGCCGTCTCGGACATGATCTTTGTCCAGTACCCGGTCCCGCAGGCCAGTTCGAGCACCGATTTGCCGGTCACCAATTCGCGCAGACGCACGACTTCGTCGTCGATCTCCTTCCGACGGTCGGGCTGATCGCGGTAGTAGATTTCTTCGTACGTCTCCGCCCGCTGGCGATAGTAGTCCTGTGTTTCCTTATCCGGCATTCGTGTCCTTCAGAATCGCCGCGAGCTTCTTACCCAGTTGTTTCGCTGACTCAATCGTGTCGGCGGAATCGGCCACTTCGCCCGTCCGGTGAAAATCCTTCGAATGGTACTGTACCATCCCTTCATTGGTGACTTCGATCCAGATGAAGAAACCGGCGATAGAGCGTCGCGCGCCCTCAAACCATCCCTGCTCGCCCCCGACCAGCACCATGGCGCCGGGGCGTTTGCGCTTAATTAGTTTGATAAAGTTCTGTTTTGGGTCGTTCCCTGCGAAATCGGCCGGGCGGAAGCAATTGCACCGGTCCATCAGCGCTTTGAGCTGAGCCGATACCGAATCGAAATAGATCGGCGAACCGACCACCAGACAGTCGCATTCGGCGATTTGCTCCAGAACCGGGGAGATGGCGTCGTGGAAGACGCACCATTCCTCATGGGGCGCTTTGCCGCACGCCTGACAGGGGATGAATTGCAGATCGTTGATTTTGACAAAATCGAGCTGAACCTGACGCTCCGCGCCCAATTCCGACACCGCCGCCTCAGCAACCGCTCTGAGCAGGATATCGGTCGAAGAGCCCGCCGTGGGCGAGCCGGATATGACCAGAATCTTAATCACTCAGTTCCTTCTCAAGTTCTTCGACGGTATCATAGAGGGTCAGCAATTCGCCTTCGACTTCGCGTTTTCGCTGTGACGCGGCGTGGAGCCGTTCCCAGTCGAACGCCGGAATGCCGCCGTTGATTCCCGTCTCAAGCGATTCCAGTTCCTTTTCCAAATCCGCGATTCGCGACCGGGCGGATTGTAAGTCCTTCTTCAGTTTCGCCTTCCGGCGCGACTGCATCTTGAAATCGGAGACCTCCGACCTCGCGGATTTCGGTTCTTTCGTCCGGTTCGCCGTTGACCCGGCGGCGACGGGTGCGGTCTTCTCCACAAAATAGCTGTAATTGCCGTCATAGACCCGGGCCTGTCCATCCTTGATATGCACCACCTTGTTCACCACCCGGTCCAGGAAAAATCGGTCGTGACTGACGATCAAACAACTTCCCTCATATTCCAACAAAGCCGACTCGAGCGCTTCGCGAGCGTAAATATCGAGGTGATTGGTCGGCTCGTCAAGAATGACAAAGTTTGCCGGGTGATACAGGAGTCGGGCCAGACAAAGCTTGGTCTTTTCGCCGCCGGAGAGAGCCGAGACAACTTTAAGCGCATCTTCCCCCGCAAACCCGAACCTGCCCAAATAGGAGCGCATGGGGCCGACCTCGGCACCCGGATCGACCAGCCAGATATTGTCGAGTACGGTGGCGGTTTCGTCGAGGTCGGACAACTCCTGATCGAAATAGGCGACATCGATATTGTTCCCAAGCCGGATATTTCCCGCAATCGGTTCCAGTTCACCGATCAATGCCTTCAGCAGGGTTGATTTCCCTGAACCATTGCGACCGATGAGACCAACCCGCTCGCCGCGATACATTTCGAAAGAGACCGACTCCAGCACCGGAGCGTCGCCGTATCCGAGCGCGACCTCTTCTACCGAAAGCACGTGCGCATACGAACGACCCGACGACTTGACCCGAATGGCCGGACCCGTCCCCTCAGCGCGCGGCGGCGGAAGACGCTTGATGCGATTCAGATATTTCAGACGCGACTGCGCTTGTTTGGTCTTTTGCCCGGCCATGTTGCGGCGAATAAACTCCTCGACCCGCTTGATCTCTTCCAGCTGGTGACGGTAATGATGCTCGGCCAGTCGCCGGCGGTCAATACGCTCATTGAGGTATCGTTCGAACCCACCGGTGTACACATCGAGCTTGCCGTAACTCATCTCCCACACTTTGTCGGCCGCGGCGGTCAGAAAGGCGCGGTCGTGGGAGACGATCAAATACGCTTTCGTTGACTGGCGAAGATATGCCTCCAGCCAGCGCGTGGAATCGATATCGAGATGGTTGGTCGGTTCGTCGAGCAGAAGCAGGTTGCCGCGTCCGGCCAGAAGTCGGGCCAGACCGGCGCGATTCTTTTCGCCGCCGGAGAAATTTCTCAGACGGTCGCTATACCGGTTCTCGGTGAATCCCAGCCCGTCCAGAATAATCCCGACTTCGTGTTCGAACACCAGGCCGCCATCCTTCTCGAACACTTGTTGTAGATGACCAAGCTCTTCGAGTTGTTCTCGACTGTGCGGATTCAATTCGAGGGCATGTTCCAGCTCGCTGATGCGCCTTCGCATGGCGATCAGATCGGCGCGGGCGTCGGTCACGAACTCGAACAGGGACATATCGAGGTAGTCGGTCTTCTCCTGCTCGACATAATCGATCAGGCAGGTGCGCGAGCGGGTGATCGTGCCGGTGTCCGGTTCCTGAATCCCGGCGAGCATTTCCAGAAGGGTGGTTTTGCCGATGCCGTTCTTGCCGACCAGCGCGATCCGCTCGCCGGCAAAGATGGTGAACGAGACCGTCTCGAGAATAATCTGATCTTTGAATCGCTTGGCAATCTGTTCGGCGGCGAGAAGAGTCATTTACTCTCTTTCCTCCGACGGCGCGCCTCGTCCGAGGAGCATCTCGGCGGAAATAAGGATGACGGCCAGCCAGCCGAAGATCGGCCAGAGTTCGCGTCCGACGCGAAATCCGGCCACCGATGCGGCAACACCGTGGCCGACAGGAATCGTATTGGCCCTGGCCGCGCCAAGAGACGCGGCGTACTGATCTTTATCGGCGATCGTCAAATCACACTCGGCGGGATCAACATTGATCGCAAACCGATCGATCTCGCGACCCAGATACCGGAGAGAATAAATACCCGGCGCACCGGTTGGGTGCGCCCGAACCACCGCGGACCCCTGAGCATCTTCAGGCAAAACCGAAAACACCGAGCTATCCGGGGTCACCAACTCAACGGGGCTGGTGATGGCGGCGCCGACATTCAGGGTGCGGGTGATGATAGCGTCGGTGAACAGCCGCACATCGAATATCGACAAATTGGACGATAAGTACTCGGCAATCCGGGAGACCATCGGCACAAGGAAGGCGTGGCTGACCAGGTCGCTGAAATCCGGCCCGATCGGTCCGCACAGAGTCAGCACCTTCCCCTGTCCGAGCGGCGTTTCCACGAGGGCGGGACGGTCGCCGCTGAAGCGCATGAGCACGCGCGCCGAGGGGGAAGTGTGCACGGTCGGCAATGAAAAGAATCTGATCTCCGGGAACTTTTCTTCGCTCAGTCCGAAGATCGAGAAGATCGGGTGGGACATCTCGACCGATTTGATGGTGTAGAACCCGGCCCGCGTGATAACCGGCGGAGCCGGGGCGTCGATGAGCGTTCCCGAAATATCTCCCCAGGTGCGGTTGAAATATCCGGGATCGGCTTTGGGGCCGTACAACAACCAAAGCCCCTTGCCGCGTTTGACATGCGCTCGTATCTGCGACACCGCATCCTGCGACAGCAACGGCATGCCGGCCAGCACGATCACGTCGTATTGATCGATGTTGGTTTCGCCGATCTGATCGGGCGACACCGACTTGACCGACCAGAAGAGATTCTGATCGGGCGACGGAGTCAGCGCCAGATTCACGAACGCCGCCGAAGGATCGTTATCCACCAGCAGAACATTGAAACGCTCGGGGATGCCGAACGAGAAGTAGTACCGGTTGTCCTCGGGAAGAATATCATCGGGGATTTCGACATACCCCGAATGCAAACCGGTTTGCGCCACGGTTGCCGCAAATCGAACGACGGCTTCGCTACCGGCGTTGACGCTGAACCCGGTCTGCGCCACCCGCCGGCCATCGAGAAAGAGCGAAGCGATCTGGTCGGTGCGGATCTGATCGCTGTAATTGCGCACCGTGGCGGTTACCGCGAACTCGTGATCGGGCATGATCAACTGGCCGCCGAAATCGAGCGCGGTGATGCCGTCATTGTCGATATCGCCGGTCGGCAGATCGACCAGATAGACGGTCGCCTTGCAATCGGCCAGCGCCTGCTTGTCCGGTTCAGACTGCCGCTGTCGATCGGTGACGAGATATATTTCGCGGTTGAGATTCGCGGCGCCGGCTATCAGTTTAACGGCCGACTCGAGTCCGGCTTGCAGAGAACCCTTCCGATGGCCGGGACCGAGACGCTTCAGCCGCTCGCCCGCAACGGCCGCCGATCCGAAACCGGCGGTCGATAACTCGTCATCCGTGGAAGCCAGGGGGATCAGAGCGACCTGATCGCCGGAGGTGAAAGTGGCGAGAAGTTCCTCCGTTCGTTTCTTTGCCAGATCGCACAGCTTGCCGTCGGCGACATATCGGTTCATCGACGCCGAATTGTCAAACAGCACCACGGCGGAAACCGTCGCATGCGCGCCGGCCGAACCACCTCGCGTCGTGGGGCGGGCAAAGGCCAGCACGACGGCCAGAATGAGAAGGGTGCGAATGATCAGAAGAAGGAGTTGCCGTATTTTGAGCCGCCGGACCTGCTGGCGTTGCATCGCCTTGAGGTGGCGGAGCGATGAAAATTCGACGACTTTGACTTTACGGCGCGAGAACAGGTGAATGATCAGCGGAATGACCGCCGCGGCCGCGGCGAACAGTATGGTCGGATTGAGAAAATTGAACATCGGCTACTGCGTGTAGGGTGTTTGCAAGTACTGCCGGGCCTCCCGTTGAGAATACTCGGCCGAGGACCCGGCGATTACCGACGAATACATCTCGAGGGCGACATCGCGCTCACCACGGAGGTCGGCCGCCTTGCCGAGCCAGAGACGGATAATCCCCCGGTAAAAGGGGCGGGTTTCCATGAAATCGGCCAGTTGAAGCGCGGCCAGCGCGTTCGACTGGTCGTCGAGTCCGAGGAACGCCATGCCAAGCCACATCTGCTCCGAAGGCTCGGTGTTGTGTTCACCGGTGCGCATCTGGAGCGTAGCCACCGCCTCCTGAAACAGCGGCACGGCTTTGGCCCGTTCGGTTCGCTCGCGGGAGCGCAAATAGATGTGGCCGAGTAGCACCTTTGCCTCCGGCAAACTGGTTTCGCCTGATCGGGCCAACGGTTCGAAGACCTGCCGGGCGCCCGCCGTATCGCCGGAATGTAGCCGATTCATCCCCACATTCATAAGCACCAGTTGGTTGCTTGAATCGCGCCGTCTGGCCTGCTCCAGATCGATCCGCGCCGAATCGTATAATCCGTTCATCATCTGATATCCGGCACAACTGACCCGTCCGGCCACCGACGTATCATATTGCAGTATCGTTCGCTGGGCCTCGGTAGCGCCGTAGTAGTCGCCGGCATTGAACGACGCCCGCGCCAACAGGGACAGGGCCTGAATCGAATCAACTTTCTTAGCCGAGGTCGTCAACATGCGCCGGGCATACAGTACCATGCGACGATAGTCGAACATCGCTTCCGCCCGCTCGGCGTAGTACTGGAATTGAGTCGGAAAAATCGTCACCGTATCCACCCAGGTCCGCCACTCGGTTTCAAGGGCGGCCACCGGCTTGCGGTACACTTGTTCGAGCGACGATCTAAGATTCAGGTCGTCGGCCTTCTTATACAGCGAGAAAAATGTCTCCGGCGAATAGCGGGCGATCAGATACCGGACAAAGGTCGCCGAGGTCAGATCGGCTACCTGGGAATTGGCGGTGAAATATCCATACGTGTCGAGCAAGGAAGACAGCGGCTTGTCCTTTTTGTCGGCCATCAACTGTTTCATGTCGTCTATCGCCAGAGAGACCGAATTCGCGTATCCGTCGGTAAGGAACGCCGGTGCATATCCGTACTGGCGATGAATGGCCAGGGACATCAGGACAAACGGATCGGCGGTGTTGGCGCCGGTGGTGTACACCACAAACGCGGTGGCCCGGGTCGGATCGATCGCCTGCCAGAACCGGCGATCCCAGAGGACCGAAGCGATTGGGCAGGGACAGAGATAGATCGAGTACTTGCCGGGCACATTGAAACGATTGACCTGGTCGAACTGCTCGTATTCCGTCTCGAATAGTCCTCTCGCCAGCGACCAGTACAGATCGCCGTGGGTTCCCTTCACAAAGTACAGATCCGTGTGCGCCGTGGGATCGACATTAAACTTCTCAAGGGAAGCGCCGGATACCGCGCAAAGCTCGTCTTTGAGTTGTGTCCGCTTGAGCGGGCGCACGGTCAGCGAATAGGCCGAACCGTTTTTCCCCCTCATGCCGGATAGGATGAGCGGAAGCCCGAACTCGCTTTGCACCTGTTTGGAGGCGGTCGAGGCGGGTTGGGAGGCGGTTACCGCCTGCACCGAGTACGAGACCATGTTGGTGTCGATCTTTCCGACGCGGATATCCACCGAGATCACCGCCATAAACCCGGATGCCGGGATGCCGGTGGCGACCTCCGCGGTATCGACATACAACGGAACATCACGGTTGTTGACGGTATCCCGCTGGGAGACGGCGAAAGAGAACTTGACGGCTTCCACCGCCCCGGCCGGCAAGGCCCCGGCCGCCAGG
>JACRAV010000098.1 GCA_016213305.1 Candidatus Zixiibacteriota bacterium
GGCCAGAAACGGCGTCACTGATGTGTACAGCAAAAGTAGCACAAGAATCGCCCCGAGCAGAACCAGATTCGAGCCGGTTCCACCCAGCACCTTCACCGACAGCTCCGTAAGCTTCTGCGCAACCAGTCCGCCGGCCGGAAAGATGATCTCGGTCCCGCCACCGGTGACCAGATGAATGTCGTATATCATCGTTGACAGCAGGGATATCAGGAACAGCAGAACGGAGTGCGCCTCGAATCGGACCGCCATCGCCGAAGAAAACAGGCGCAGTGACACAAAAATCACCCCCAGCGGGATAAAATACGCCAGCCAGCCAAGGACGACAAAGAGGACGTACGCGAAATACGCTCCGAGCATACCCCCCTGATTGTGATACGAGATCTCGAACGGATTGAGGTGGGGGTCGATTTCGCCCGTAATCCTTTGATCGTCAATGATGGCATGGGTGGTCAGAGACACCAGAACCAGCAAGGCGGAGACCAGCAGAAGGGCGCCGATAAACAGCCGCTTGCGGTTGGATTTTGCCGATTTCTTCTTCCGTGCCATAGAACCACAGATTGCGGCCGAAGCGGGCCAAAGTCAACAATAAATGGGATCGCTCAGCGATTGAATCCCTGTATGTACGAACTCGACACCACCGACTGGGTGTTGTCTAACTTGATGGCGGGAATGGCGATGACAAACAGTCGGAATCCATACCCGCGCGTGGAGCCGGTCGGCACCCAGTAAAATTCGCCATTCCAGCAGTGCAATTGCTTGCCGATCCGCACCGAATTGTACACGGTATGACCGGTGCGGACATCGTAGCTTTGGTCGTACGATATCCGAGTGGATGGCGTCAGATTGAAATCCAGATGAAAGTTGAGGAAACTGGATTTTGTGAAAAGGGATCCGCGTCCCGACTCCGAATATCGGTAATCTACCCGCATAGACCACCCCGTCTCGCCGCCGCTCGGTCCGACTCCAGCCGACGGTATCTGGTTTGCCGAATCGGCACCCCTTGGCACTTGCGAGCGGAGATCGTCGAAAATGAAGGATTTCCCGGCCAGCGAAAAAGTGAGATTCAGGTTGAATGACTCAAGCGTCGGACTCCAGAAGCGAAGCTCCTTTGTGCCCGGCCGGTACAGCGAATGAACCGCGCCGCCGGTCAGGTTGATCCGGGGCATAAGCGTGGAGCTGAAGGATGTATTGAGGTCGCTGAACTTGTACTCCTTCGCCTCCATATCGTACGCCAGTGAATGGTTGATAGACAAAAGTTGCAAACTTCGTTCGCTCTTTTCGCCCGCTCGCACCCGTGCCTGATAGCTGTGGTCCAATGAGAAAGTGAGCCGTTGCGCGGTGCGACTATTTCCTGGCCCGCCCCCCGCGAAATTGCGCACGACCTCGTGCCGGTTGATCTCAGGTACATAAGAGTACGAAACCGACGGCGTAATGACCTGTCTCAGCCCGGTCACACCAAACACCTTCGGATAGACCGTTCCGTATATTTTGGTGTTGAGCGAAGCCCCGAAAGAGTACGCATAAGCCCTATAAAACTGGTCGGGACCAATACCCAGAGAATCCGAACGATCGGTCCGAAATATCCGATACCAGGCCTCGTTGTACGACCCGCCGGGCGACAGGGTGAAATACTTGGCCACGGTCATTGGCATCGCGAATCCGATTCCGTGATTGACCCGCAGATACTTCTTGCGGTGCGTCTGGTCAAGCGTATCGACCGTTCGATCGGAATAACCGACGACCCCCGGCTGATAGGTGACAAGCAAATTATTGTAAAAGCGGCGACGGAGCTTCCCTTCGGCATCGACCTTCCCGCTCCCGAACGGGTAAAGGCGGGTCGATGAAAAGGTCAGCGTGGGAATCTGATCGACTCTTTTGCGCTGATCGAGATACTCATCGTGCGCCACCGTCCCCGATATCGAGTACGATTTCCCGAACCGCTTGCTAAAGTTCACCTTGGAACGAACCACCCGATTGAGGCGATCGTTGAGATCGGTGGAGTAGTCCCGGTAGAAGGATTTGTCCGATTGGTAATTCCCGTCGGCGGCCATTCTGAAAGTCGGAGAAAACTGATGAGAATGCGCCCCGGCAAGTGTCCAGCGGGTGCTCTTCCGCTCCTGTCCGCCTGATGCGATGGTTGGTGGATTTACGACCCGCGTGTAGTTTCCGCTGATATAGCCGGAATACGTATAGCGTCGGGCGTAACTCATCCGACCGAACAAATTGACCGTGCTGTTCTGCTCGTAATAATCCAGCGCCGCCTGGGCGTCCCAGTATTCCGACGCCGCCCAATAATAGCCCACGTTTCTGATATATCGTTGCCCCTGCTCGATATTTCCGAGAGTGAACGGCAGAATGCCGGAATGCCTCCCTTTCTTGAGGGGAAACACGTAGTACGGCAGAGCCAGAATCGGAAGCCGTCCGATGCTCAGCACCACCGGCTTGGCGATCAGGCGATCATTTTGCACCAGTTTGAGGTGCTTGGAATAGAAGTGGAAGTGCGGTTCGTTGGCGTCGCAGGTCGTATAGCGGCCGCCCTCCAGATAATACACGTCCTTCTGCTGGCGATAGAGATCGTTGCCGTAGAAAAAGCCCGTTTCATATTTTGACTTGGACTTGAGGATGCGCCCCTTCCGCGTGTCGATCGCATACACCAAATAGTCGCCGTACAGGACATCGGCCTTATCCTTGAGCACCACCGGCACACTATTCGGTTGCAACCGCGAGGCAAAGGTCGAGGCCGATCGGGTGGTGTCTCCCGGAACTTCGGCTGAGAACGCCTCCACCACCCGGTACTTGGTGTTGAACAGCACCCGGTGGGCTTCGAGGGACATATCCCCCGACGTCACTTCGCTGTGCCTCAGCAGGGTGATCAGCGAATCCTTGAGCGCATACGTGATGGTCTGTGCCTTATAATCAATGGTATCGGTCTTAGTGACAACGGTGGTATCTTTCATTTCGCGGGTGGTTGAGAGAAATCGACCGATGGCTCCCCCCTCCACATCGACGGTGCGGAGTTTTTCATGGTCAATTTCAAAGATAATCGTATCACCCGACACGCTGTTTTCATTCCCCTCCTTCTTCCCCCTGTCCCACGGAAGATACCACGAATACGCCTGATTCGAGCAGGTGACCGTCTTCAACTCGCCGCTGTCGAAGCCGAAGACAATTTCCTTGCCGGTAATGATTGAACGATCGACCTGCGTAGAATCCTCGGCGGCCGGCTCATTGAACTCGCCTCGCGCCGAGTCGTGGACTTCAATGCGGTGCAATTGCCGGTCACGGCTCAGGACGGTGATCGCTTTTCCACTGATTTTGGACTGACTTCGGCTGACCACCGGACCGACCTCAAGCTCGAGACGGTTCTCCTGCGTGTACATTTGTGCGACTCCGGCGGTGGCCCGGATATCCTTAGAAGTTATGATAGAATGACCGATCGCTTCCGCCAGATGCGACTCGCCGTCGTAGCGGATGGAATCGGCGTCAACCCGGATCAGATTCGCCGAATCAGGATAATTCAGGTAGATTGTCGGTTGACGGCGCATGACAAAGACACCCGCCGAGCGGTCGTAAAATGCATAGATGCCGGTGGCGAAGACCGAATCGCGGCGCGACCATATTTCCACGTAGGAGCCGGCGGCGATCGCCTTGTTTGTCAGGAGATCATAATCAATGGAGTCGGCCGCGAGATGGTAATCAGGGTCATCGACAATCACGCGCCCTTTCAGTTTGACGCGTTTCCCCTGCATCCAGATGGCCGAGTCGCAATAGACCATACCGTCATCCATCTGGAAAATCACCGACCCGACCACAAAGGTGGTATCCTGAAGTTTGGATGGAACCCACTCAGTCTTATCGGCGTGCTGTAACTGTAGGCGGCGTCCACCCGACTGGGCCATGAGCGATCCGCCGCACAGAAGCAAGAATATGAGCCATGCCGCTGATTTAGGCACGCGACAAAATCTCCCGTATGATCGCACGATATTCTTCGAGCCGGGACCGGTCAGCTCCCCCGACCTGTGCCGCTTTCGGCCCGCCGCCGCCGCGCAGACCGGCGCGTGAAGCGAATTCCTTTGCGATATTTCCGGCATGCAGGCCGGCGCCTTCGGCCACCGCGAACATGGCCTTGTCGCCGGTAACAATCATAGCCAGACCTTCAATGCGAACGGCAATTTCGGAGGCAAGTGGCGAGGCCGAATCTGCGTCATCGTACGCTTCCACCAGCATCGCCAGCCGGCCGGACCTCTCGGCGCATCGGGCGAGCGCCTCAGCCCTAATGGGGATCAATTCTCTGAACAGGTCCCCAGATTGCTTACGCAAATCCTTGTTTTCGGCAAGGAGTTTCTCCACTCGCGGCGCCAGGTCCGGGATGCCGCAACTGAGGGTTCGCGAGAGCATGTCGCTCGCCTGGAATCTCTGCCGGTAGTCGGCAATCGCCTGCACGCCGGAAAGAAACCGAACCAGCGCCCGTCCCCGCATCCTCTCCACGCCTATGATCTTCAAAAGCCCGACTTCAGCGGTTCGCACGCAGTGGGTGCCGCCGCAGGCCGACCAGTCAAACTCACCGATCTGTATGACGCGGATGGTTCCCTCACGTGTCGGAACCTTGCGTAGCGGCAATCCGGCGGCTTCCTCAGGCGAGACAAATCGAATCTCGACCGGCAGATTGGCGGCAATAATGTCGCCCGCATACCCCTCTGCCCGTTCCAACTGGTCGGCGGTGATCTGGTCGCCGTTCAACTCGACCGCGCCATATTCCTCGCCCAGGTGGACTGAAACCGTATCGAGATCGAACAGCTTGATGAACGTCTGACTCAGAATGTGCTGGGCGGTGTGCATCTGGCGGTTTTTCCACCTTCGCGAATGATTTACCACGCCACGCACCGTCGAGCCGGGCGGGCCGACTTCCGATTCCGTAATATGAATTACTTGACCGTCGTCGCCTTCCACCACCTCAACAACACTTCTCTCTGCGAGCGTGCCGGTATCACACAGTTGCCCACCCGACGTGGGATAGAAGGCCGAGCGGTCCAGCACGGTCCTGATCCGATGTCCAGAGCGTTCTGTATGAATCACACGCCCTTCGAACTCGAGAAGTGCCGGATCAGTGTAATAGAGTCGCTCGGTGGCCATGTATGTTTTACCCGGCAATCGTCATTTTGTTGTGGCGACGGTTATACGATTGACGAGCGAACCGATCCCCTCGATTCGCACTTCAATGGCATCCCCCGGTTTCATGGGCTGGATTCCCGAAGGCGTTCCGGTGCAGATAAGATCGCCCGGACTCAGCGTCATAATGCCGGAGATGTAGCTGATAATGAACGGCACATTGAATATCATCTGTGATGTTCTGCCGGTCTGGGTGACCCGGCCGTTGTGCACCGCTTCCACCAGCACATCCGCATAGTTCAGTTCGGTCACAATCCAGGGTCCGACCGGACAAAACGTATCAAACCCTTTGGCGCGCGACCACTGGCCGTCTTTCTTTTGCAGATCGCGGGCGGTCACGTCGTTGGCGCACGTGAATCCCAGAACAAAGTCCATCGCGCGCTCTTCGGACACCCGAATGGCCGTCTTTCCGATTACCACCCCTAACTCGGCTTCGTAATCCACCCGTTCCGACTCGGGGGGGTGGATGATATCGTCGCCCGGGCCGATGATCGCCGATGGGGGCTTGAGAAAAATGAGCGGATACTCGGGCGCCTTGTCCGCAGAGAATGAGGCCGCCACGTGGGCGTGGTAGTTCAATCCGATGCAGACAATCTTGGACGGTTTGACCGGCGCAAGCAGGGTGACCTCGGCCAGTTCCTTCGTTTCCGATGTGGCCGTGCCGCCGAGCCACGGCGCGCCGGTAAGAGTCTTGACCAGATTATTCTCGACTATTCCATAGGCGGGCTGGTCCTGACCCGAGGCGCGATACCTGACAAGTTTCTTGTTCATTGTAGTAGTAGTCCCTGTATGTACGATTTAACTGATTCCCGGTTACCGACAGCGTCGTATCCCCCTTCGAGAACGGACACAATCCGCCCGGCGCACACTTTGTCCGATACACTTCTCAGGAGGCGGCCTATTTCTCGATAGGCGCTTCCGGTCAGCTCGAATCCGCCCAACGGATCAAGCCGGTGGCCGTCGAATCCAGCCGAAACAAGAATGATGTCCGGCGCAAACTTCTCAATCAGCGGTGCGATCTCGTTTGAAAATACTGAGATGATCGCGCCATCGTCCGTGCCCGCCGGTAAAGGGAAATTGACCGTGAACCCCGCTCCGGCCCTGTCACCTGCCTCATCTCGGCCACCCGACCCCGGATAAAAGGGATACTGATGCGTCGATACAAACAGCACATCGTCACGATCATAAAACGTCCACTGAGTGCCGTTGCCGTGATGGACGTCGAAATCGACTACCGCCACCCGTCGGGCAAGACGTGAATGGATCGCATAAGCGGCGGCTATCGCCACATGATTGATGAGACAAAAGCCCATCGCCCGGTCCGGTTCGGCATGATGACCCGGCGGTCGGCCAAGCACAAAGTACCGGGTTTGACCACTCGAAAACGCCAGGTCCACCGCCGACAGAGCGGCATCGCACACCCGGCGCGCGGCCACCAGTGACTGCGGTGTCACATACGTATCGGAATCAAGGTACCCACCGCCGGATTTGGCGATGCTACTAATACTGTCAATCAGACTCTGGTGATGGACGAAGCGAATCGGCTCCAAGCCATGATCGGCAAATGCAAAGTCGACGACAAGCCCTTGAGCGCGGAGATCGGCCATCAGGTCGGTCACCAGCGCCAGTTTGGCGGCGTTTTCTGGATGCCCCGGGGGGGCCGGATGTTCCGCCGCGTGTGGGAGACAGGCGACCGCAAGTGTGTCCATATCCGGCAATTAACAGAGCAAATGGTGTGGGGTCAACAAGTTGTCACACCGGGCGGGTCTTCCATTTGCCCCGTGAGAACCAGAAAGCCAGCACCGCCGCCTTGACGAAAGTGGTTATAGTTAGTGTCCACCAGACGCCGTTTAGGCCAAGCCCGGCCGGAAAAGCCAAAAAATAGGCAAGCGGAATGCGGATCACAGCTCCCGGAAGCAGGACTATCATCGGCGGCATCGTATCGCCGGCGCCGCTAAACGACCCCTCAAGGACAATCTCGATTGCCATCACGGTCTGCGAGAGACCAAGTATGATCAGGTAATCGTGCGCCATGTGCCGGACCTGCGGATCAGGCGTGAAGATGGCCGCAATCAGATTGGGTATCGAAATGAGCAGTATCGATGTCGCCAGTGTCGCGGCCACCGCCAGGCCGGTTGCAATCCAGGCGCCCCGTGCCGCCCGGTCGGGCTGTTGTGCGCCGAGATTTTGGCCGACCATCGTCGAAGCGGCCACCGAAAACCCCAGACAGGTCAGGTACGACAGCGATTCCATTCGATTACCGATGCCCATGGCGGCCCCGGCGGCATCGCCGAACCGATGGACAATGGAAACAAGAAACCAGTACACCGCCACAAAGGCCAACTGCTGGACAGTAATCGGCAGACCGATGCGCGATATACGCCGAATCTCCGGCCAGTCAATTTTCGGCGTAAGCGGTTTCGGAATTGAAAAACCGGCTTTCCCCTTGTTCATGGCACGCCAGATAAGGACCGTGCCAATTCCCAGAGAAATGGCCGTGGCAAGACTGGCGCCCGCAACCTCAAGGCGCGGGATGAACCCCCACCCGAAAATGAGGATCGGATCGAGAACCATGTTGGCAACCACCACCACAATGCCTACGAACGTGGGTGTGCGGGTATTCCCCGACGCCCGAAACACCGCGTACACTGTCTCGGACAGGGACGAAAACAGATTAGCGGCGAAGAATATTCGGATATACGGAATAGCGTGGCGGGTCGTCTCCGGACTTGTTGACATGAAATTCAGGAGCCATGGAGTCAATAGGAGTCCCGCTACGGCATAGGTCGCCGATAGCATGACGGCATAGAGAATCGCCTGTCTGCTGGTGTGACGGGCCGATTCGACGTCCCCCGCCCCGACTGCCCGCGATACGATCGCCGCCACACCGATGACAATAATGCTCTGCGAGGCATAAACCGTCCAGATGACCACCATTGCGGTCGTGATCGCGTCCTGTGCGGCCGGGCCAAGCCGTCCCACCCAAAACAGGTTGATTACCGACAGCGAGAACTGCATCAACTGGCCCATCACCACCGGAATCGCCAGCGACCATACGGTGCGCGCGATCGGCCCGGAGATGATCGGGTTATCGGATAAAGCGTCTGTCTTTCCCGGTTGAGTCAAAAAGCTCCTTTTCGCATCAATCAACTGGCGAACAAGAGTATGGATTCCGACGGCGGAAGGCAAGATGGATATGCGAAATGTGACGACCCGGGGCCCGTTGTTCAGCCCCGGAGATGATCGGCAAACCACCGCAGAGCAAGACGGTACCCGTCCAGACCCAGTCCGACAATCTGCCCCACACAAAGGGGCGCGATGACCGAGGTGTGCCGGAATTCCTCACGGGCGAAGACATTGGAGATATGCACCTCAATAGTCGGAATCCCAACACTCTTGAGGACCTCCGGCAATGATTGGCTATAGTGAGAGAGAGCGGCCGCGTTGATTATCATCCCGGATGAATTGGGGGCTTCATTGCGAATGAAATCGACAATCGCCGCCTCATCGTTTGACTGAAAGAAGGCAACCTGTAGCCCAAGGTCACGGGCGGTATCCGAAACCTCTCGTTCGAGGTCCTGGAGTGTCTTATGGCCGTAGATTTCCGGCTGGCGAATGCCCAGACGGTCCAGGTTCGGTCCGTTCACTATCAGAATCCGAGCCATCCTACACTCCTCGATTGCTATCAATCATCGCCTGTACCGCCTGTCGAATGGTGCCGACCGGCACACCCGATGTGATAGTCGGCTCTCCGGGACGTTTCAGGAGCACAAACTGCAGTCCCCGACTATCGCGCTTTTTGTCGAGGTGCATTGCCGCCATTATATCGTCGGGGTCGAGATGCACCCGCGGGAGCTGGGCGCACAGAGACACGACAAGACTCTTGAAGGGCTTCAGCGAAGTCCTCCCCGGCAGTCGCAACCGCTCTCCCAATTCGAGCGCCCCAAGCATGCCCAGAATGACGGCTTCGCCATGAACAAGGCGACTGAACCCCAGACTCCGCTCTACCGCATGACCGAAGGTGTGGCCATAATTGAGCCATTGGCGAACACCCTGATCGCGTTCATCCCGTTCCACTATATCGGCCTTGAACCGGATACACGGCTCTATCAGCCCCTGCAGATCTTCGACGACAAACGGTTGCCCCTCCGCAAGAGTCTCAATCGTGTCCCCCAGAAGTCGTCCGCCGGCCAGTCCGGCTGTTTTGACGATTTCTCCCAGTCCGTTGCGCAATTGCGTCTGATCGAGTGTGGCGAGCCATTTCAAATCGGACACGACAAATTCCGGCGGCCAGAAGGCGCCGATCAAATTCTTTCCGCGCGGATGATTGATGCCCGTCTTTCCGCCGATCGAGGCATCCACCACGCTCAACAGCGTTGTTGAACAAGTCCCCCATCGCACGCCGCGAAGAACGGTGGCGGCGGCATACCCGACCACGTCGCTGGTGACCCCCCCGCCGCAGGCAAGAATCAGATCATGCCGAGCTATCTGCTGTTTAAGGAACAGGTCATGCAACTGGGCCACTGTTTCCGCGGACTTGGTTTGTTCACCGGACGGGATGATTGTCGAGACCAGCGGCCGGCCGGACTTTCTTATCGCCCGCTCGATCGAAGTCCCGTGCAGCGAGTACAGAATGGCGTCGAACACCGCGAAGACGCTACCCCCGTGGGCGGATCGCCGGACAGCGGCCGCCAACCGCCGTTCCACACCCCGTCCCACCGTCACTGAGTAATTTCCTCGCGACGACTTGACCTCTACGGAAATTCTACGAGACATGCTCATGTACCTCTCGCGCCACCTCCTGCGGCGACTTTCCCGTCACACTGATACGCAAATCGCATATCCTATAATAGCGAATTCGCGCGGCCAGGAGCTTTCCAATCCGACGTTTCATTTCTACTCCTGATGTCGCTTTCAACAGCGGGCGGGCGGTGGCCCGCCGAAGTCGGCGGTACAACTCCGCCCGGGAACAGCTCAGGTACACGGTCTGACCCTGTTGTTGAATTACCGCACGGTTGGCCGCATTCAACAGTGTTCCTCCACCCAGTGCGATCACCGCATTTCTCCGACCTTTCTTGCAAAGCGCCTTCAAAGTCGCTGTTTCGCATCGGCGAAAGGCCCGTTCCCCCTCCCCGGCGAAAATGGATGCTACCGAGCGACCGGCACTCTTCACGATTGCGTCATCCAGATCATGAAATTCCCATTTCAGCCGCCGGGCCAGGAGTCTCCCCACGGTCGTCTTGCCGGAACCGGCAAATCCGGCCAGGAAAATGATTGTCGGTTTCGGCACGACGGGGTCTCCCTCAGGCCGACGGAAATATGATCCGGTCGCCGAACACGGCTCTATAGATTTCGACAAACGGCATTTGCTGGTCGGTCCAGATGGCAAACGATCGGATTGCCTGCGCGACCAGCATGGCCGAGCCGTCGAGGGCGGTCATACCGCGCTCGCGGGCCTGTGCCACCAGCTGGTTACCATCATTGTAGTTGAGGTCGTAATACAACTTTCCGGACGACATAACAAGCGATGCCGGGAGCGGCGATTCGTTCGGGTGATGCCATCCCCCCAGCGGGGTGCAATTCACGATAATATCAAAATCCGCCGTCTGGGCATTGCCGAACGAGGAGGAAACTTCAGTCGCAATTCTGGCTCGTTCCAGACGCGGCTCCATGGCTTTCCGGAATTCCGCAAGTCTCTCAGCGGAGCGCCCCAGAACTGTTAAGTCACGAACCCCGAAATCATGACAAAGGGAATACGCCACCGCTCGCGCGGCCCCTCCGCATCCGGCGATCAGCGCCTTGCCGCCGATAGCGCGTCTTCCCAGCTTGATCAAGGGACAGCCAAAGCCGTGGCAGTCCGTATTGTATCCGTACAAACTGGTGCCTTCGACCGCGATCGAATTGACCGCTCCGACCTTCTGAGCAACCGGATCAAGGTCGTCCAGCGACCCGACAATTTCCTGCTTGTACGGGATGGTGACCGCAAACCCCCTGATCCCCTCAAGCACCAGTTGATTGAGCGAGCCACGGACATCGTCCCGTTTCAGGGAAACTATCTCAAAGCGACCCTCACGGCCAATAGCGCGAAACATCGCCTGGAAAATGTCCGGTGATTTGGAGTAGCGGACGTCGTCGCCGATCAAGGCAAAGTGAAGCCCGTTCCTCATGCGCTTACCTGCCCAAGCAGATCGAAGAAGTTCGGGCAGGATACGGACACGATTTCGGGTGTATCAAGAGTTGACGGTCCCACAGCCGCCAGCGCCGCCACGGCAAAGGCCATGGCGATGCGATGATCCCCGAATGCGGCCAGATCGGCTCCGGCCAGCTCTTTGGCTCCTTCAATGGCGAGACCATCTTCCAAAAGCCCGCACTTTACCCCCATCCGATTTAGATTTTCTGCGATAGCCGCGATTCGATCCGATTCCTTGGCGCGAAGCTCCGAGGCATCCCTTATCAGAGTCGTGCCCTCGGCCAGCGCCGCCATGACCGCAACTACCGGAATCTCGTCGATCAAATCAACCGTGCGGTCGCCGCTGATCTTTCTCGCCTTGAGCGGGCCGCCGGTGACGGTCACCGAACCGCGCGCCTCGCCCGAAACGATCGTTTTGTTCTCGATGGTTACCTTGCAATTTATCGCCTTCAGATGTTCTAGAATTCCCAGGCGGGTCGGATTGAGGCCGCAATTTGTCACTGTGACCGTGCCGCCGGAGATGGCGGCGGCGGCGAAGAAGAAGGCGGCGGTCGAAATGTCGCCGGGGATATCAATCTCCCCTCCCACGATTCTCGCGCGGGAAGCCAGGGTGATTTCCCGCTTGAACGTTTCCGGCATGACCATTCGCGTCTTGCGCGGGTCATGTGGATCGGGTGTGGGGACCGGCTTGATATCCCGGACCGAGATCCCCTCGCCAGCGGCACCCAGCATGATCTCGGTATGATCCCGGGTAACCGAATCTTCGAGAATCCTCACCGAACAACCGGAGGCGACTCCGGCCAGCAAGAGCGCGGATTTCACCTGAGCCGAGGCCACCGGCATCCGATACTCAAACGGCAGGAGACGATGCCCGTGAATGCGCAGAGGGAGGTGACCGTCGGTATCCGTAATCTCCGCCCCCATTCGGATCAACGGCTCCGCCACCCGTTTCATCGGCCTTCTGGACAGCGAGTCGTCACCGGTGATGGTGGCCGACAGTCCGCTTCCCGCGATGATTCCCGCCAGCAGGCGGGCGCTGGTTCCGGAATTGCCGCAATAGATTGCCGCATTTCCCTTGAGCGTTCTCTTCTCCGGAGGTGTAAAGGTAACCGAAGTCCCGGCATGTTCAATCGCGACACCGAATTCCCTGGCGACGGCAATCGACGTCAGGCAATCATCGCCCGCAGGGTAATTGTGCGCCACGATCGGCCCCGAGGAGAGAATCGACAACAGCGCGGCCCGGTGCGCGATCGACTTGTCTCCGGGCAGAGAAATCGTTCCGCCGATTTTCCTGGACGGTTTGATAGTCTTCTTCACCCGATCGTCCTGTCCATAGCCAGAGCCAGTTTGCGCAGTTGTTGCATGAGTAGTTCGAACTCGAGTGGAGTAATCGCCTGCTGGCCATCGGACAGGGCCGACTCCGGACTGTGATGCACCTCGACCATCAGCCCGTCGGCTCCCGCGGCGAAAGCGGCCCGCGCCATCGGTAGAACCTTGTCCCTCCGGCCGGTGCCGTGGCTCGGATCGGCGAGAATCGGAAGATGACTCATGCGCTTCACCGCCGGTATGGCCGCCAGATCAAGCGTGTTGCGGGTGTGCTCGGCCAGCGTTCTGATGCCGCGTTCGCAAAGCGCCACCCGGCTGTTCCCTTCAACCATGATGTACTCGGCGGCCATCAGCAGTTCCTCAAGCGTGGCCGACATCCCGCGCTTGAGCAGGACCGGTTTGTTGATACGTCCAACTCTTTTGAGCAGAGAGTAATTTTGCATGTTGCGCGCCCCGATCTGGATCATGTCGGCATACTCGGCTACCAGATCGACCATTTCGGTGTCAATGGCTTCGGTTACGATGCGCAGTCCGAAACGGGATCGGACTTCGGCCAATATCTCCAGTCCCGGCTTCCCCAGTCCCTGAAAACTGTACGGCGAGGTGCGCGGTTTGAACGCCCCGCCGCGAAACAGCCGCACGCCGGCATCGGCCATCTGCGAGGCGATCTCCATCGTCTGCTCTCGCGATTCGACCGAACAGGGTCCGCCGATAACCACAAATGATTCGCCGCCCAGCTTGACGCCATTGACATCGACCACCGTGTTCTCGGGATGAAACTCCCGGCTGGCCAGTTTGTACGGCTGGGTAATCTGGATGATGTCGCGCACCCCGGCCAGCGCCAGCAGATGATCCGAATCGACCCGCGACTTGCTCCCGGTTATGCCGATGGCTGTCTGGTGCGGACCGGGAATCGGGTGCGGCACAAGACCCATCTTTTGAATCTCGGCACAGACGCGGTTCACCATGTCGGGGGTGGCGGTCCCCTCCATCACGACAAGCAACTGGGTTTCCTGATCGTCGGATAAGTGCAACGGCGTTTCCATATCCAAGTGATCCTGTGTTCTACATTTCCTCGGGTGCGCCGAGTCCCAGAAGGTACAACCCTTCCTTGAGTACGGTCCGCACCGCTTTGACCAGCGCCATGCGGGCGGCCGAAAGCTCGGCGTTATCCGAAATGATCTTGTCTATCCGTCCCGCTTCGTCCTTGCGTTGATACACCTTATTGAAAGCGGCCGCCAACCGCAAGAGATATGATGACACATAGTATGGCTCGTATTGCGCGGCGGCATCGGCCACAATCGCTGGGAATTCCAGCAGTGCCTCAACCACCCTGATTTCTTCCTCATGGTCCAACAGTGAAAAGTCTATGTCGCTCCCGACCGGCTTATTGTAATTGCGCTCGAGCGAACAAAGCCGGGCATGGGTGTACTGGAGGTAGGGGCCGGTTTCGCCGTCGAAATTGAGCACATCCTCCCAAACAAAATTGACATCCCGTTGCCGCCGGGCAGAGAGTTGCGTGAAAATGACCGCTCCCACACCGATGATGCTCGCTGTTTTGTCAATTTCCGCAAGATCAGGATTCTTTTCCATGATCCTCTGCTTCACGAGCGCCACCGCCCGGTCGAGAACGTCTTCCAGAATGATGATATTGCCTCGGCGGGTTGACATCGATTTGTCGCCAAACTTGATCCATCCGAAATCGACATGCTTGATCCGCGACGACAGTCGTTCCATATCCGGCAACTGCTCCTTCTGTTCGAGCAGTTCGAGCACCTTGAGCATCTGGCGAAAATGGTCGGCCTGGGACGATCCCACCACGTAGAGCGACAGATCAAACCGGTATTCTGCCCACCGCCAGAAGGCACCCGCCAGATCGCGGGTCAGGTAGAGGGTCGCGCCATCCTGTTTCTTCAGCAAGGCCGGCGGCAGATTCGGATCATCAAGCTCCACTACCAGCGCCCCGCGCGACATGCTCGTCAGCCCGTCTTTTTCGAGACGGGAAATAACCGCCTCCATCTTGTCGTTCAAAAATGACTCGCCGTACACCAGATCGAACTCGACGCCCAGAATGCCGTATATCCGGTCAAACTCCGCGTGCGATATCTGTTTGAACTCCTCCCATAGCCGCACCGCCTCCGGCTCCGCCGACTCCAAACTCTTGAACGCGGCGCGGGCCTGGTCCTCCAGCTCGGGATGTTTCTCCGCTTCGGTATGAAACCTAACATACAGCTCAAGCAAATTGGCTACAACGTCTCCCCTGAGCGTCTCCGGAGTGGACCAGAGTCGGTAAGCGACGATCATCTTTCCGAACTGTGTCCCCCAGTCGCCGGGGTAGTTGATCCCCACAACGTTATAACCGAGTTTTTTGAAAATGCGTCGGAGCGAATTTCCTATGACCGTGGAGCGCAGATGGCCCACGCCGAACGGTTTGGCGATATTCGGCGAGGAGTATTCGACCAGCACGGTTTTGCCGGAACCGATACTTGATGCGCCATAGGCGACCGCAGAATCAAGAATGGCGCCGAGCGCCTGCTTCAGTAGACTTGCCGAATCGATCCCGGCGTTGAGAAACGCCCCTGTTCCCGTGCAGTGAACCGGCGAGGGAGGCGTCATGGCCCGCAGGTGTCGATCAATCACAGGCGCCACCCGTCCCACGATCGCAGGTGGGCTTTCTTTAAGCAATTTGGCGAATTTGAAGACCGGAAGCGCAAAGCGCCCCATGCGAGGATCTTTCGGCTTTTCCAGCGCCGCATACACGAATTGACGCTGGAACACCTCGGCGTCCCCCACTTCCCGATGAATATCCGGGTAGGATTCACGGAAAGCCGCGGCCGCCGCGATTGCGAATGCTTCTTTATATATCTCGAGTGCCACTAGTCGTCCGATTCATTCTTTGTACGGCCTAATATCTACTGGAGATGTCCTCTTGGCAACGTCATTCTATGGCCGCGCCGGCTGTCATGTTCCGCTTTCGGGGATGTACCAGCCCGACTCCCCGTCCCTGCGCCGCTCGACATGCCGGAAAAACTGGAAATATATAATCGAGGCAACCACATAAAGCACGCTCGCGACGACCAACACCAGGGTGAAGCCGTATTGTTCGACCAGCTGCCCGCCGATCGCTACCGCGATCATCCAGGATGCGGTCCAGGAGATAACGAGAAGGGCGTTGACCAGCGACCTTTCCTTTTCCTCCGACAGTTCCATTGCCAGATGACTGCTGATCGGGCCGTTGAGATTCATCAGTCCGCCCCGAATCACAAACGCGAAGAACGCAATGGGAAGCGAATGAGTAAAAGCCAGTGCCAGCATGAACGGAATGGAAGCCAGCTGGGTGACGACGACGGTGCGAACCAGGCCGATCCGCCGGGCGATGAGCGGACCGGCCAGCGTGCCCACAAACATGGAAAATGACACGCTCAGGTAAAACAGGCCAATCATGTCCGGAGCCATCTGGAACCGATCCTTGAAGTACAAATTCAAAAACGGGATGATCAGTCCGGCGCCGATACCAATGACGAAATTGACGAAGGTGAGTCGGAAATAGAATCCTCCACGAGTGCGAAGTTGCGTCAGCGTCAGCGCCACGCGGGGTTCATCGGTGGGCGGCGCCTGAGCACCAACCATACTGAATGGTATGACGGCGCCCAGACCGACCAGGGAAGCCAGCACAAATGTATATTTGTACCCGAGGATTATGTCTCCGCTCCACTGCCCCAGAATCATTGCCAGCTTGCCCGCCCCGAGGGAACCGGCCATCCCGGACAGGAGTAACACCGCGAATGAGAATGAAAACAGGTGGGATCGTTCCACCGCCGTCGCGTTGAGCATATCGAA
>JACRAV010000089.1 GCA_016213305.1 Candidatus Zixiibacteriota bacterium
CACATTTTCATGTTGTCAATCAGCCGGACCTGGCGCACCCGCACCGCCAGCGAACAGATCGTTGCCCGACCGACGGTCGCCACCGGCTGAAGAGTGTCGCAATCGGTGAACGCAACATAATCGACTTGTGCTGTCGGTGCGGTCGCCCGGATCACCGCCCGAATTTCCTTCTCCAATCGCGCCGGCTGGGTGATTCCGGCGTTGACCATCGCTCTGGCGGTGGTCAAGGCCCGGTACAGGCAAATCGCCTCTGCCCGTCCGGCGGCATCGAAATACGCATTCCGCGATGACATCGCCACCCCGTCGCGTTCCCGCACCGTCGGGGCAATCACAAACCGGATGCCGTACCCCAGATCGATGGTCATCCGCCGAAGAACCATCGCTTGCTGATAGTCTTTCATCCCGAACACTACCAGGTCGGGTCGGCAGATGTTGTACAGTTTGGTCACGATGGTAGTCACCCCCCGGAAGTGGGTCGGCCGCACAGCGCCCTCGAGAGTAGTCGTCAGATGTTCCACATTCACCCAGGTCTGGAATTCGGGCGGGTAGATGTCGCGAGGGGTGGGGATGAAAACAATGTCCCCGCCCGCCGAGCGAATTTTCTTCAGGTCCCCTTTTTCATCGCGGGGGTACCGCCGGAGATCTTCGGTGGGGGAAAACTGCGCGGGATTGACAAAAATAGTCACGACAACGACATCAGCCATCTTTCGCGCCCGGCGAATCAGCGACAGATGCCCCTCGTGAAGGTATCCCATTGTCGGCACCAACCCGATTGTCTTCCCCTTGCCCACAATCTGGCGGGTAAGGCGTTGCATCTGGTTGACTGAACGGATGATACGCATGTCCGAAATGATGGCTCAGGTGCGGGCGTTCGATTGGGGCTGAATTTCCGGATTCACATGCTCGTCCTCGAAAAACAGCGGTTTTTCCGAGGCGATGTCGTGACCGTCTTTCAGCTTGCGGATCGCGACATAGGCATACACCTGCGCCGCGGCCATGATCGAGAGCGCATAGGCGACTATAGATGCAAAGATCAAAAACAGCATGAACGACATCAGGTATCCGGCAATGCCGACATCCCCGGCCGCCCAGCGATCGACCGAAAACCCCCAATTGACTCGCGGAAACAGATTGAACATGTATTCCGCAAAGCGGCCGTTGACCGGAAGATGATCCATGCCCGACCCGACCAATGATCCGATCTTCTCTCCCCCGCCGATCCCCGCCGACCAGACAATAAACTGGACTGCTCGAAAAGCGAAATACGCATACACAAAACTGCACACCTTGGCCAGGATGCCGGCGATGATCGTGTACCCGAACCAGCGGGCGGGCTGGCGGATGATCGTCGAAAATGTTTCCAGAATCGCCCCGAACGATTCCCCCTGGCGCTCCGCCGCCGCTACCGCCGGAAGAACCAGCACGCTCAGCGACAGCACGAACACGATGAACACGGCAAAGATCGCGATGATGAAGTTGGGGATGACCAGCAGGAAAGCGAAGATCAACTCCCCGAGCACCGGGATACGCGCGATCAAACCAAGGATGGCGAACAAAATAATGATGATGGCCAGAAATAGTATTACCGCCAATTCGGCCAGAACGATCTGTTTGATCCGTGAAAACGCAAACCGGATTGCCTTGCGGGTGGACATGAACGGATTGCCCCGCACCGCCTCGACATGAATAGATGACACCGCCAGAAGACCGAGCATCACGACCAGCAGACCGGCGCCGATTCCGACCGCGGCGAGCAACTTGGCCAGAATACTTCCGGTCTCCGGCCAATCGAGCGGAAAGAATCCGTAGAGCGAAATGACGGAACCGATATTCTCTCTCTGCTCCAGAAACGCCAGATAGCGGAACAGGTCGAAGACCAGCAAGCCGCCGACCAGCGCCACCGTAAGAATGAGTATCTGTTTCGCCGCCAGCGCCCGCGCCGGAGCATAGAACATGTCGAGCAGATTGTATTGGGGTTTGGAATTCATTGCTTCAATTTGGGTGGGGCTTTATAGCTTGTCAAGATTAATACAGCCCCCCTGCGGGGTCAAATGTGGAACTCAATGACATCGCCGTCGGTCAGCTCGAAATCATGCTGGACCCGCTGGCCGTCGAATTTCCCCGGCCCCCACACTTTGGCAAACTTCAGCTTGGCCAAGAACTCTTTGTGGATCGCCAATGCGGCGTCGGCCACCGTCCCGCCGCGCCTTAATATGACCGGATCCACCAGTTTCGGCTCTTCCCCGATATGTTTGGTGTACACCCGCATGATGTTCATGACCTCAAACACCCCCCGCCGAAACGCATCCAAGCTCTGGTCATCAAGGATCGAGGTGGCCAAGATGGTCAGCGATGGAAACAGAGTCCGGAGCCGGGCCAGTATCGGCTCGAAATCCCCTTCAAACGCCTTATGCCCGAGGACCATTGTTTTCTTAACAATGTGGCGATGCTCCTCGGCCGGCGGGTCACCCGCCGCCCCGAGAAGTATCCGCTTCTCGCGGAGTTTCTCAATAACCACCATCAGAGCGTCGGTACCCTGCGGATCACTCAGGTCGCACACCAGTGCGACAATATCCGCCGCCCGGATCAGGTTGGTCATGTATGGCTCATACAGTTCCGACGAGATGGGAGGGGTGTCGATCAACTGAAACTGGATTGTTTCAAAGACCATCATCCCGGCCAGCGGCTCGCGGGTGGAATAAGGGTAATCGGCCACCAGCGGTTTGGCTTTGGTCAAAACATCAACCAGCGACGATTTCCCGCAATTGGGCGGACCGATCAGGATCACCTGCCCCGCACCCTCTTTATCAATATGATCGTGAGCCGGGACATGGGCGGCGGCGCCGTGCTGGTGATCTTTCTGCTCCAGGTCCTTTTTGAGTTTCGAGATTTTCGCCTTCATGTCGGCCTGGAGTTTGTCGGTCCCCTTGTGCTTGGGCATCATGGCCAGAAGTTCTTCGGCCATGCGAAGTTTCTCGCGGGTGTCCCGCTCAGCGCGAAACTCCCGTTCCAGTTCGTAATATTGCGGCGGCAGATTGGCTGGCATGACAAATTAATAATGCGGCCGGGCGGCCGGCACAAGTCCTGAAATCAACGGGCGTGGCGGCGGCAGATCGAAATCAGCGTGTCGCTTATCCGGTCAACATCGGATGGGCTGAGTCCGGGATACAGCGGTAAAGAAACAACGGATTTCCCCATCCGCTCAGCTTCCGGAAGGCGGGCTGTCCTCAACTTGCTCTTGCGAAAGAAGGACAGCGTGTGAATCGGCCGGTAGTGCACGCTACACCCGATCCCGCGCCGGGCCATCAGGTCAATCACCGCGTTGCGCGAGACAGTCAATCGAGACAAATTCAGCCCGACAATCATCAAGTGCCAGGCATGATGGTACCCCAGTTGCAACCGGGGCACGGTGATCCAGTCTTCGACCATACTCAGGTTGGACAAATACCGGATCGCCAGCTGTTCGCGTTTCACCTGATTCTTCGCAAACGACTGAAGTTCTCCCAGTCCAACCGACGCGAGTATATCGGACATGTTCGCTTTGAAACCACGTTCGATCACATCATACGACCACTGATCGGCCTGCTTGCGCTCGTAGGCGCTGGCCGTCATTCCATGCTTTGACCATAGCCGAACCCGTGCCACGAGATTTTTGTCTCTCGATACCGCCATCCCCCCCTCGCCGCAGGTCAGATTCTTGGTGGCGTGAAACGAATAGACCGACAGATCGGTCCAGTGCGGAATCGACTTCCCGTCAAGCCGCGCCCCCAGAGCATGGGCGGAGTCCGATACAAGCGGGATTCGGTGAGCTTTGGCCAGCAGACCCAAGGTACGATAATCACACGGATATCCTGCGATATCCACCGCCAGAATCGCGGCGGTGCGCCCGGTGATTCGTTTGCCGACTGACACTGGATTGATATTCAGCGTCGCCGGATCGATATCCGCAAACACCGGAACGGCTCCGAGATGCAAAATAGCTTCCGCCCCCGCGACAAATGAAAAGGGGGTGGTGATAACCTCATCGCCTTGCTTCACCCCCACCGCCCGGAGCGCCAGAACCAGCCCGGCCGTCGCCGAACTGACCGCCGCCGTATGCTTTATGCCTAATAACTTTCCAACTTCAGCTTCAAATTGACTGACCGCCGGGCCGGTGGTAATCCACCCGCCCTTAAGCGTGCGTTCCACCGCCCGCCGGGTCGCCGGCGACAGGGTTAAATCATAGAACGGGATTTTTTTTTGCATCGCGAATCAACCGGTCATACAGGTCGCACATTTGATCGAGATTGTCTTCCCAACGGTACTTTTCTTTCACAAACTGGTATCCGGCCAGTCCCAGGCGCGTCATCTCATTTCGGTCGCCGGCCAGTCGTACAATCGCCTCGGCGAGCGGCTCGATTTCTCCCGCCGGCACCAGCACCCCTGTCCGGCCGTCGCGTACAACTTCCGGTATCCCGCCGACCTTTGTCGCAATCACCGGGCGGGCACAGACCGAGGCCTCGAGCGCCGCGACCCCGAACGATTCCATCCGCGACGGCATCACCAATATATGATGCGACGACAGAAAAGACACAAGTTGTGAGCGCTCAATGAAGCCGGGAAACTCCACCGCGTCGCTCAGGCCGAGCGAGTCGATCCGACGCCGCAACTGCTCCATCATATCACCGGAACCGGCCAGGGTTAGCCGCAGATCCTGAATTTGACGACGGGCCAAAGCAAACGCCTCGATCAGAATATCGGGGCCGTAGATCGCCCGATGTTCCTTCAGAAAGCAAAGCCGCACCGGCCCTGCCGGTAATGGTTCAATCTGTTCCGGCGGGGTCACTCCGAAGGGAATCACCACCGTCTTTGCACTCGCCGTCGGCAACAGATCGGCGACCGCCCCCCGAAGAAATTCTCCGGTAGCGGTGATGGCGGTGGCCAAAGAGAGGGCGCGACGGACAATAAATCGGGAAACTGAAGAGATATTCACGACATCGGACCCCCACACGGAAACGATCGTCGGTTGAAACTTGAGCAAGAGCGTCCACAGGCCAAACCCGTACGCATAGTGGCAATGAACCAGATCGGGCTTTATCTGTTGAGTATCGCTGACCGCCCGCCGGGCATAGCGCAAATATCCGAGTTTGCCGCCGCGTTGATAAATGATCGTCGGAATCCCCTCGATCGGTTCTCCGCCGACCGAAATGACAGTAATGTCAAACCCCCGCCCGGCCAGCCCCTGCGCCCAGCGCTGAACATGCACCGAATCGGCCCATCCGAAAATGACCACCCGCCCGCGCGACATACTCATCTCATGTGCGAGTCGTCGTACGCTTCAACTTCCTCGGGCGTCGCGCCGGTCCGGCTGACCAACTCCCGGACATAGTCACCCAGACCAAGAGGGATGGACAACAGGAAGAATAAACCGACCGTGCCGATCACCGTGCCGATCATTTTCAACAACAGTTCCCCCCAGATCGTGTCGGCGTTGATATCCCCGGCCAGCGGCTTGAACAGGATGGTGATGACACACAGCACCGCCGTGATCGGCAATAGACGCCACAAGCTCCGGATAATCGAGGCCCGCTGGGTCGCCTCGAGGCGCCGCACCACCAGCACCACCAGCGAAACCGCGTACGCAGATG
>JACRAV010000091.1 GCA_016213305.1 Candidatus Zixiibacteriota bacterium
AGACGCTGACTGTTTCACCGCCGACCGCGTCTTCTCAGTTGGGTGACTCCTCACCGGACACCACGGAACAAACGCCGGTGAAGGCAGATCAGTCGCCCGATCAGCCGCTGTCGGCGAACGACAGCGCTTATATCCCCGATGATGGCCCGTTGCCGGAGCCGGAAGACCTGGAACCGGCAGAGTTTAATCCATATGAAGATCATGACGCTCCGGCCGGCGCTGACTGGGCCGAAGATAGTGCGGCAGACTCTGCCAACACGGCGCGTTTTCGTCGCCACCCCCTGACGGCCGCTCAGATCAAGGGAACGATGATCGCCCAGTTCCCGCAACGCCTGGTCATCAAGTACCAGTCCAGCGGTGCGCGCGATCCGTTCCAGACGCTTATCGATGAGACCCGGACGTTCAATTCGCCGACCAAGCAGGGCGTCCCGAACATTGACGGGCTTCACCTGGTGGGTGTCATCATCTCCCGCAAGGGCGGCAACCGGGCGCTCCTGCAGGACAAGAGCGGCTACAGCTATATGCTGGGGTCAGGCGACAAGGTGCGCAACGGGTATGTTGTGCGTATCCAGTCCGACCGGGTGTACTTCCAGATCTTTGAGTACGGCTGGTCACGGACGGTATCTTTGAAAATCGACGAATCTTAAGGAAAGGCTGGTAGTGAGATGACGTGCAGTAAACGCAACCTGGTTCGACGGGGGCTGGCGCTTACCCTGCTGGTGGGAGTCTTTCTCACAGCGGCCAACGCGGATCAGCCGAAAGACCCGTCGCAACCGATCAAGAATTTGCAGTTTCAGGCGGCGGAAATCCGCTCGGTGTTCACCTTCCTGGCCGATTACGGCGGCGTGAACGTCGTGGTGGCGCCGAAAGTGCAAGGGGCGGTAACGATCAAGCTGAGCGATGTCAAATGGCACGACGCGATGGAGATCATCGGGCGCACCTATAACCTGGCAGTGGTGGAGGAGACCACTGGTTTCATCCGCGTCATGCCCGCGGAAGACTATCGTACCGAACTTACCGAACAGCGAAAGCACGACGCGGAGCAACAGCAGTTGGTCCCGCTGGAGACGAAGATCGTACAGATATCCAATTCGACGTCGGATGACGTTGTCAAGGCGGTCAAGTCTCTGATGACGCCGCGCGGCCTGGCGACCAGCGATCCGCGTTCCAATTCCATCATTTTGCAGGAAGTACCGACCAACATTCCGGTTGTGCTGGATTATATCGCGCAACTGGATAAGCCGGCCCGGCAGATCAAGATTTCGGCGCAGTTGCTTGAAATCAACTCCAACGCGCTGACGGAGCTTGGCTTTCGCTGGGACGCCGCAGGTACCTATACCACGGCCTCCGGCCGATCCTACTCCCAGACCGGCGAGGTTCTTGCAAACCGAGGCACCGACGTGACCGGTCGCTATACCGTACATGCGATACAAAAAGGATGGACGGTGGACGCGATCGTTGAGGCGCTGGTGCGCGAGGGGAAGGGCAAGATTATAGCTCACCCCGAGATCACGACCCTCGACAACAAAGAAGCCAAGATTCAGATGGGTCAGAAGGTGCCGATCAAGCAGTTCGATGACGCCGGCAACGTCGTCATCAAGTTTCAGGAAGTGGGCACGATTCTGGTCGTGACGCCTCATATCACGGCCGAGAATCAGATTCTCATGCACCTGAAGCCGGAACGGTCCACGTATGCGTTCGACCCGAACGGCGTGATCATCAACACCAACAACGCCGAGACCAACGTGATCGTGGCTGATCAGCAGACGGCCGTTATCGGTGGCCTGACAACCCAGGACGAGCTGACTTCCGAAGTCGGCGTGCCGATTCTGAAGGACATTCCGCTTCTGGGGATGTTGTTCAAGTTCAAGCAGACCCGGGTGGAGAACCGCGATCTGGTGATCTTCGTTACTCCGACGGTGGTGGACGCCAATCTGGCGGCCAAGAACTAGACCCCGTTCGAGAATAATTTTCATTGACCGGCCCCTGCGACTCCCCGCAGGGGCTTTTTCATGGGTAAACCAAATGAGCATGCCGACCGATAATAACAGGGGAGAAGCAGTGATTCATTTGAAGACAAATCAATAAACAATAAACACGGATAAACAGGAGAACCCATGCGTACGCAGAACAAGCCCTATTTGTGGGCATTCGCGCTGGCGGCAGTATTGGTGTTGGCCCTGGCCGGATGCGGCGGCTCGAACAAGAACAATACCACGCCGAGCGGCACGACGATCAACGTGACAGCCAGTCCCACCTCGATCAACACCGGCGGCACGGCGGTGGTTGAGGCCATAGTCATGGACGGCACGACGCCTCTGGCCAACCGAAGTGTGACGTTTGTGGCAAGTCCTTCGAATTCGGGATACTTTACTCCGGCCGTCGATACCACCGACGCGACCGGTGCGGCGGCCACCATTTTCACCGCGACCACCGCGGGAGCAGTGACGGTGACGGCATCGCTGACCGGCTCAGCGCTTTCCGATCAGGCCGCCCTGTCGGTGGCAGGTGCCGGAGGTTCTTCATCCGGCAACGTGGCGGTGGCAATTTCTCCCAGTCTGCTTCTGGCAAACGGCACGGACACGGCCACGGTTTCGATCACGGTCCGCGACGCCCTGGGCCAGCTGGCGCCCGATTCGACCGTCGTGAAAATCGCGGCGGGCGAAAAGTTTATCGACAATGACGCCAACGGATATTGGTCGCCCGGAATCGACTCCCTGGAGTTTGATGCCAACGGCAACGGAAGCTGGGACGCTCTCGGCCTGGTACCATCGAGTGCGATGGTCATCGGCGGCCAGGGGCGGGCTACCGTCAAGTATATATCGGCCCCCGACGCCTTTACGGTCTATATCCGAGCGACCGTCAACAGCAACGGGATTGTCGGATTCGGCGAAGCGTCCGTACAACTCACCCCGAACGCGTCGGTCTCCTCGATCTATTTGTCGTCGGACTCCCTGAGTCTTCGGGTCAAGGGAACCGGCGGGATCGAAACTGGTTTGATCCGGGCGGTCGGGTATGACATCAATGGGAATCGTGTTCCGGAGGGGTTGACGATCAGTTTTGTCATTCTCGACGGTCCTGGTGGCGGGGAGCATTTGAGCAATGTCGGTTACGGCCCGTATGCGGCGGTGACCAACAGTCAGGGCGTGGCGACCGCGCCGGTCCACTCTGGTACAGTCTCCGGGACGATCCGGATTCGGGCCTATATCGACACCGTGCTGTCGAACGCGACGCAGGTGCTGGTGGCGTCCGGTCCGCCGCAGTACATCGTCATCGGGTCGGAAAAGTGCAATGTTCCATATTGGAACGTCGTGAACGGCGAGAACCTGATTACGGCCATCGTATCCGACCTGTATCTCAACCCGGTGGTTGACTCGACGGTGGTGTATTTCAGTTGCGACGAAGGCACGATGAAGGCGTATGAAGAGCGCACGATAGAGCACGAAGGGGTGGCGACCAGCAAATGGCTCTCGGGCACGCAGGTCCCGACGGCCGATGGAATCGTCATCATTCGCGCCGAGACGGCCGGCGGCACGGTCGCGGACAGTTCCTGGTTCATCAACTCCGGCTGGACGACCACGCTGACGGCGACCGGTATGCCGGCCACGATACAGGCCGACGGAGTAGCGCAGGCGGTGGTGACGCTTGTCGGGCTTGACCTCAACGGGAATTTTGTCACCAACAACACGGCCTTCAAGTCGGCCGCCAGCTATCTGACGGTCTCCGACGGGGCGCTTAGCGACGGCTGTTTTGGATCGTCGGCCCGGCTGACGGTGAAGTCCACAACGCTTGATTACGATGGTTCCCGCAATCTGGGCACCGGCAACGACGATGGAATCGGCGCCAATGATGTCGTCACGTTCTATAATAGCACGGCGTCGTCGTCCTATACCGTGGCCCTGACCACCGGCAACGCCTATGCAGGCAAGAGCTCCGTTGACGGGCCGACCAACGCCGCGACCGCCGAAACCGTGAGTATTTCCGCCTCCATAAAAGACCGTTGGGGCAACCCGCTTGCGGATCACACGCTGGTGCTCACCGCATCGGCCGGTGTTGTGACGGGGGGCACTCAGGAAACCGACGAGTACGGAGACGCCTTTGGCTTCCGCTGGACAGCCCCTGGGGCGGCCGGCGACTGCAACCTGACGATCACCGATACCGACCCGCGCGGCGGTATCACGCTGACGCTCAAGATATCGGTCAACTGATTCGATAGTGCATCATTTCAAGGCCGGGTGGCGCAACGCTATCCGGCCTTCTTTTATTGGGACAGGACAGCGCGCCGGAGGCGTCTGTTTTCGCTTTAGTTTTGATCCCGGTTTATGTAATTTCAGACTATGTCCGATCCTGCGGAAACATCAATTGAAGCCGGGCCATCGATGACCGTAAGCCGGAGCATTCTCGATCTCTGGCGGGAGGCGGTGGCGCAGTTTGCGGGCCGTCCGGCTCTCAAGGCCGACGGTGGAACCGGTCCTTCCTATACCTATGCGGAAGTTGACAAACTGGTGCGGGAATGCGCCGGGCGCATAGCCGCCACCGGCGAGGAGTTGATTGCGCTGGCATCGGAAAACCGCCCCGAGTGGCCGATTGCCTATCTAAGCATCCTGGCGGCCGGGCGAACAGTGGTGCCTCTTGATCCCAATCTCAAGCCGACCGAACTGGCCGCGCTCCTTCGGCACAGCGGTGCGCGCACAGTCCTGACGACTGATAAGCTGGGAGGCGTCTTCCGCGATCTGGGACTTGGTCTCAACGTTATGTCTCTTGAGTCCGGCTCGGACCAGTACTGGTTGAGAGTTTTGCCGGATCATCCATCCGGCGGAACTGCTCCGGCCCGCGATACGGCGGTATTGATCTATACGTCGGGCACAACCGGTGATCCAAAGGCAGTCATTTTGACTCATCGCAATCTCGTCGCAAATCTTGACGGGATTCGCAAAGCGATCCATTTCACTGAAAACGACGTCTTTCTGTCGGTCCTTCCTTTGCATCATACCTTTGAGGCGACCTGTGGTTTTCTGACGCCCTTGACTACCGGGGGGTGCGTTGTCTATGCCCGCTCGTTCAGGTCCAAAGAGATACTTGAGGATATCGGGCGGAATCGGGCGACGATCATGCCGGGGGTGCCGTTGCTGTTCGAAAAGATGCACCATGCGATTCGGCGCGGCATTCAAGAGGCGCCGCTTTTCAAACGAGCGATTTTCTGGACGTTCTTCGGCGTGTCGCAATGCGGCTGGTGGCTGGGGATTAAGGCCGGACGACTGTTGTTCGCATCGTTTCGCCGCCAGACGGGCCTTGGATCGGTCCGCATGTTTGTCTCGGGAGGGGCCGCCATGCCGGCGTCGGTGTCGCGATTCTTCAACCTGACGGGATTTGACTTTCTGCAGGGGTACGGCATGACCGAGTGTTCGCCGGTTGTCACCGTAAATCGACCGGATGACAATCGTTTCGGCTCGGTTGGACCGCCGCTTGACAATGTGCAGGTCCGAATCGAAAATCCGGACAGCGACGGCGTGGGAGAAATCTGCGTCCGGGCCGACAGTGTCACGCCGGGATATCTGGGCAATCCGGCCCGGACGGCGGAGCTTGTCCGCGACGGGTGGTTGTACACCGGCGATCTGGGACGATTCCGCAAAGGGCATCTGTGGATCACCGGTCGGGCCAAGAACCTGATTATTTCGGCGG
>JACRAV010000092.1 GCA_016213305.1 Candidatus Zixiibacteriota bacterium
AAGCCCGGTCCACGCGGAGCGTGGCGGTGCCGCGAAACACCAGCCCGAACTGTTCGCCCGGGTGGGGTTCCTGCCGTTCCATTTTTTCGCCCGGCGCCAGCTCGATCCAGATCGGGTCCATCAAATTGTTGGTCGAGCCGGGGACCAGAATCTCGAACTTCCGAGGCCCGCGATCCTCCACCGCTACCCTTTCGGCCGGAGAAAAGACGATTTTTGCCTGGGATTGCTCGGAGAAGAACTCGGCCAGCGTCATCCCGACACCGTCAAGGATGAGAGCCAGCGAGTCCACCGAGATCGAAGTCTGATCATTCTCGAGTTGGGAGATAAATCCTTTGGTCAACTGAGCGCGATCGGCCAGTTCCGCCTGGGTGAGACCCGAGGCCAACCGTAGCCGTTTGATTTTCTCGCCTATTTTCAGCTCCAACGCTCTTTCCGACCTCACTCCTCGAGTTTAATAAACACTACCTTTTTGTTTAATAAACGCGCCTATTATACATCTGGTTCCTGGAATGTCAAGGGTTTTTTGAGCTTGCGGCGTATTTTTTTGTTGTCCAGCACGGACTTGGAACGGAGAAAAGAGTAAAGTTATCCACAGCGGTCGTGATTGAGGTTGACACTTTGCCGACCGTCGGATAAATTTTCCTTGCGAGCAAAAGCGAGTACTTACCCGTCTCTTCGAAGGAGGAAATTTCAAATGCGAAAAACGGCGTTGGTGATGGCGCTACTTCTGACGGCCTCGGCCGTCTCGGCGCAGTTGCCGAAAATCGGCGTGGGCGCCTTCGGAGGGATCAGTCTTCCGGTGGCGCAAAAAGATCAGGCGCAGGGAACCGAGTACGGAATTCGCGCGCGAGTCGCGGTTCTGTCGTTCTTGTCGGCGGAGGCCCAGCTGGCTTTCACCAAGTGGGGGAAACCGGATCCGATCGATGGCTTCCCGTTGGGAATTGAAGGTTCCAAGGTGACCGCCTTCGGTTTCAACGGCGTGCTTGGCGGCGGTGCGGGTGCCGGCATGAAGCCGTTCTTCGTGGCGGGGGCGGGAAAGTACAAAATCAAGAATGACCAGACGAAAGAGGAAATCAGTCGGCTGGGGTATAGCGGGGGACTGGGCCTTGGAATAGGGCTGGGACCACTCACTCTTGACGCCCGCGGCGAAGCGGTGGTGGTGCCGCTGGCCGATGGCGGCTCGAAGAAAGCCGTCAAGGTCACGGTTGGATTCTTTTACAGCTTTTAGCGGGAGGAGACGAGTATGTACAGATTACATTTTGCAGGTCGATTGTTTGCTTGGGCGCTCATCGCTTTGATGGCAGTCGGGTGTCTGATATCGGGGACGTTTGTCATAATCGTCGATCTCCCCCTGACGGCGACATCCGGATACTATTGGTGCCAGGTTGACGTAACGACCAAGCAGGCCTGGGCGGATCACAAGGATGACATCGATCAGATTGACGCGATAGGTTTGGATTTATGGATGACCAATGCCGATTCGGTTCCGGTGACGATCAATGTGAATGTCGCCGATTATTCCGACGGCAGGCCCATGTCGCCGGGGCTCGCCACGAATATTTACCAGTTAACGGTCAATCCGGGCGCGGACCAGCATATCACGTATGCACAGTCGCTGGCGTTGATAAGGAACACCGACCGGCTCAAGGCGCTGGTGAAGACGGGGAAATTCAATGTGGAAATGAACAGTACTGTAAATCTGGGAAGCACGTTCACGGTCGATTCCGGCAAGGTGATTATCACTTTCTCGGCCAGCGGGTCTTAGGGAACGCACCAAAAAAAATTCCGGCGCTGTCGAGCACACCTGACAGCGCCGGTTTTTTGCAACTGCACAAGAGCCGAAGCTCGACAGTCGCATATCATACAAATCCAATATACATACTTTTGACGATATTTGTGCAAGTGATATCAGTTCGACGGAGGAGAGGGTGGAGAATTTGAAAAGGCGACGTTACCTTCGGGGCAAAAAAATGCATGCGACTGGGGAGGATGGGGTAAGGCGGTGTGCTACGATGCGTTGCAATGATGCATTCGCCTCAACCCAATAATCGCATGCCCCCCCAGTTTAGTTATGTTTAACCGAAATACAAGGGGGTATTATGGGGTATATATGGGTCATTATGGTAACCCCATTCGCAGTAGGTAAATTTGAAATGTAGTCTACTTGGTCTCTTGTAACTTATTATCATCAATAGAATTATGCGAATTCTGCTCGTCGCAGTTCTTGCGCCTATTTTGAGTAGATTTCTGTGCCTACAGAGGAGAGGTAGTTTCTCAAATTGATCTTTTCGTCCGCGAGCCCGAGTTTCTTTCTGATCAATTTTCGTTGTTTGAGAATTGTCTGCTCGGCCCGGCCTCTCATTTCGGCGATTTCCTTGCAGGTGAATCCGCTCTTAATGAGGTTACACAGGTCAACTTCGTGAGGGGTCAATTGGGGGTGAATCCTTTTCAGTTCCGTCAGGTGAGGGGATAGGATGTCGTCGAGCGCCTCGCGAAGCATCTGGAGATAATTCTTGCCGGCATCGTCGAGTCGGGAGCCGAGGCGCTCAAGGATGGGCAGGGCGACCAGGCGGAGATTGGTCTGGATATGACTGGCCAGCGTTTTCTTGCTGTCGTTGACCTGGACAATCAGTTCTCGAAGCGCGGCGTTCTTCTGATTGAGCGATTCGTGTTCGACGCGGAGCTGGTCATTAAGGGCCGCCAGCTCACGGGTTCGTTCGGCCACTTTCTGCTCCAGCCCGGCGTAGGACTCCTGCAAGGCCTGTTCCGCGTCCCGGCGGGCGGTCAGATCGATGACGTGCAGAAGGATGTCCTGAGGCGGCACGAATACGTAGTGCACCTGAAGAAATTTCTTCTGGCCGGTCGATCTGAACGTGTACTGCATTTCGCGGGTGAAACGAGATTGCGCCGACAAACATTCCCGCATGTTGGTCAGGACCTCAGGATACTCGTTCGCATACATGGCGGTGGCCGTCATCCCGATAAATCGCCCTATCTGGCCGTCAGTAATTTCTTCCGCGCCGCTGTTGGCTTTCTGCAACACGAAATCGGCTCCGTTCCACCGCCAGACATATGTCGGTACCGGAATATGCTGAAAGAGGTCGCGGAATCGCAGTTCGCTTTCGCCGAGGGCACGGAGCATGGATTCGTAGTCGGTGACGTCGCGGGCAAACACCGCGACTCTCCGCGGCCGGTCTTCGGGGCCGGGCACCGGAAACATCGTGATGTCAAAGGTTCGCCCCATGCGCTTATCGGAGAAGCGTACGGGTTTGCCCGAGTCTCTGACCTGGCGGTAGTATTTGACTCTGCTATTTCCGATATCGGGGGGCATCATCTGATCGATGGTCATGCCTTCCAGTTCTCCGACGGTAATCCCCAGCCGCTCCGCGCCGATGGTGTTGGCGGCGATGAGGGTCTCGTTTTCGGCGATCAGGAACATCGACTCGGTCGATGAGTTCATGAGGGCGCGGGCGGTTTCCTCGCTGTGTCGAAGAGCTTCCTGCATCTTCTTATGCTCCGTCACATCGCGAAACACGATGCCGATGTGAGTTACCTTGCCGTTGTTGAAAATGGGCAGTCGGCTGACCTCGACAGATACGGTACCGTGGCTGAACTCGTACACGGCTTCATCGGATACCACTTCGCCCCGGGCAAACACCTGTCGGTATTTGTCGGGGATGTGGGCGGGAAGAAAGGGGAAGGCCTGCATGATGGTGTACCCGAGAACATGTTCCGGGTCAACGCCTTCGGCGGCATACCGATTGCGCAGGGCCTGATTGGTCGCCACGACTCGCAAATCGGCGTCCACAATGAACGCCGGAATGGGCATGATCTCAAATATCTGGGCCAGGAGTTCGTGTTGCGTCATGTCATGCTCCCGCAGATGATAGTTTGTCCGCGAGCACGGGCATCGATACACATTTCGTACAATATACCACTTACGCGGGCGGTGAAAAGGGCCGAAATCTCGGAGGTCCGGCTTGTTTTGGGGCGGATGAGGTACGCGTTTGACAATGA
>JACRAV010000093.1 GCA_016213305.1 Candidatus Zixiibacteriota bacterium
GTCGATCCGGTTAACTCCGACGTCAATGACTGCTGCCCCCGGTTTCACCATGTCGGCAAGGATTGTCATCGGTCGTCCGATAGCGGCAATCAGAATATCGGCCCGGCGACAGACCTCTGCGAGATTTTTGGTGCGCGAGTGGGCTATAGTCACGGTGGCGTCAGCCCATCTCCCCTTTTGAATGAGCAGAGCGGCCACCGGTTTTCCGACAATGTTCGATCTGCCCACTACTACTACCTCTTTCCCTGCCGGATCGATATTCGAATACTCGAGAAGTTTGATGATACCAAACGGAGTGCAAGGAAGCATCGTCGGCCGCCCGATGAGCATCATCCCGACGTTGTAGGGGTGGAAACCGTCGACGTCTTTTTCAGGACGAATAGCCACTGTCACCGCCAGCTCATCAATAGCTTTGGGAACGGGTGATTGCACCAAAATGCCGTGAATGGCGGGATCGTCGTTCAACTCCTGAACTATCGACAGCAATTTTGTCTGGGAAAGACTTGCATCCTTGCGAATGACTCGGGAATAGATGCCAAGTTTTTCACAGGCTTTGGCTTTACTGGCAACGTATGTCGCTGAGGCGGGATCATCCCCGACAAGAACCGCCGCCAAACCCGGCGTGACGCCCTTGCTTTGAAGGCGCTCCACCCGCTGGCGCACCTCATCGAGTATACGCGCCGCAATCGCTTTACCGTCGATCAGTTGCGCACTCATTGGCTACGTCCTTCAATCCTCTTCGCTAAAGAGAGCCGAATTAAACTTTGAAATGTCGAAATCGACTCTGAATCGCTCAATGCCGAGGGCTTTGCCGGTGTCGGTATCGATTCGCACCAGTGCCCCTGAGATTTTGATATCCTCGGTAGCCGTTGTCATCCGCTTCGGCATGCCGGTGAGAAAGCGGTCGAGCGAGGGCTGTTTCTGCATCCCGATGATGGAATCGTGCGGACCGGTCATACCTGCGTCGGAAAGATAGGCCGTCCCCTCCTTTGTGATCATGTCATCGGCGGTTTGCACATGGGTGTGGGTGCCGATAATGGCAGAGACTTTCCCGTCGAGATAATAGAGCATGGCCTGCTTTTCAGAGGTCGCTTCGGCATGAAAATCAATGAAGATAATATTGGTGTGCCCCCGGAGATATGATACTTCATGGTCGGCGACCTGAAATGGACAATCTATTTCCTTCATGTAGGTGCGTCCCATCAGATTGAGCACGCCGATTTTTACGCCGTTCACCTCGTCGACGTAGACTCCCCGACCGGGCGTTCCCACGGGGTAATTCGCGGGTCTGAGCAGTTTGACGTCGGTATCGAGATAGCGCTGAATCTCCATCCTGTCCCAGATATGGTTGCCCGACGTCTGAATATCGATGCCGTATGAAAACGCCTTGCGCGACATTTCGGGGGTGACGCCGAATCCGCCGGCGGCATTTTCGATATTGGCGATGACATAGCCGACCCCGTGCTTTTCGCGCAGAGGCTTGATGAGGTGCGCCGCCGCCTGACGTCCCACTTTGCCGCAGATGTCGGCGACGAACATGATAGTTATCTCAGCCATCCATTCCTTTTCACGAACAATTCACCGGAGCTACTTCGCGTATTCGGTTGCCCGCGTTTCGCGAATCACCGTCACCTTAATCTGACCGGGATATTCCATCTCTTTTTCAATTTTCGCGGCAATATCACCGGCAAGAACACTGCAGGCGAGATCGTCCATCGTTTCATGCTCGACTATTACCCGCACCTCACGGCCGGCCTGAATGGCATAGGCCTTCGACACACCCTTGAAGCTGTCGGCCAGTTCTTCGAGCTGCTGGAGACGCTTGACGTATGATTCAAGGGGCTCGCGCCGTGCTCCCGGCCGGGCACTTGAGATACCGTCGGCAGCCTGTACCAGCACGGTGTAGGGGCTGATTATCGGCACATCGCCGTGGTGGGCCTCGACGGCGTTGATCACATACTCGTGTTCTTTGAATCGGCGCATGAAATCGGCGCCGATCTGCGTGTGGGTTCCCTCGGTTTCACGGTCAATGGCCTTGCCGATGTCATGGAGCAGACCGCATCGTTTGGCGAGAACGGCGTCCAGTTCGAGTTCGGCCGCCATCAATCCGCACAGCATCGCCATCTCTTTGGAGTGGGCGAGGATATTCTGACCGTACGATGTTCGAAAATGCAGTTTCCCCAGATTCTTGATAACGTCGATATGGAGGCCGTGAACGCCAAGTTCGAAGCAGGCCTGCTCCCCCTGCTCACGGATGATGACATCCATCTCCTTGCGGGCTTTTTCGACGACTTCCTCGATTCGCGTTGGGTGGATGCGGCCGTCGGTAATAAGTTTTTCCAGAGCCATGCGGGCAACCTGGCGACGGACCGGATCGTAACCGGAAAGAATGACCGCTTCGGGGGTGTCATCAACGATGACGTCGACGCCGGTGGCGGTCTCAAAAGCACGGATATTTCGCCCTTCACGTCCGATGATTCGTCCCTTCATTTCATCGCTGGGAAGATTGACAACGGCGACGGTCGATTCGACGGTGTGCTCGGCGGCGCA
>JACRAV010000095.1 GCA_016213305.1 Candidatus Zixiibacteriota bacterium
AATTGGTCGTTGAGGATCGCGGTCGGGGCGTCGAGGAGCCGGCGGGTGAGGGCGGAGTCGATATAGAGGCGGTCGGCGGCGGGGGCGGTTACGGCAAGAAGAAGTCCGAGCAGAAAAAAGCCGGTGTGCAAACGCATACCGGCGAAACTATCGATCCTCAAGCCGCGAGGCAACAACTAACTCAGAATCACGCGACCCGATGATGGCGGAGGAAGGTGGTCATGTCGAGATTCTTGTCGGTGGTGGCGGCCACCAGCACCCACTCGCCATCCCGCACAAATAGAAGGCGACATCCCCGGCAGTTATGAGAGAAGTATTGCACGCCGTCGGAGGAGACCACGTTGTCGCGCACATCGTCCGGAATATTGAATTGTGCGGCCGGAGCGGCAAACACGCTGATCATCTGCTTTTCATTCTCATAGACAAAGTGCCCCATGCGGACGCCCAGCAATTCCTCGACGTGGCCGCTGACCAGCGTGAATTCGCCTACCTGTTGAGCCAATGACAGGTGGATGCTGTCGGCGAGGGCACGTATTCGTTCGGCCGTGAGGGAATGGTCGGAAGGGATTTCGACATTGTTCTCCACCCGCCAGTGGGCCTGTTCGAGAGGCATGAAGACTTCGCGGTGACGGATCAGATCGCGGCCCACGAAAGCGGCTCCGAGAATCACGATCAGAGAGGCCGCGATGCCCAGCGTCATGGCGATATTCCCGAACGGCTTACGGTTCGTCGGAGCAGGTTCCCGACGAGTTTCGGTGTCTATCTGATCGAGTTGGGCGAGGAGTTTTCCCCGGATGGCCTCGACGCCGTCGAGCGAGCGGGGGGATGCGGCGGCCTTGACTTTTTCGGTCAACAGATCGTTGACGGCCGACTCCAGGCGGTACACCTCGAAACAGTGGCGGCAGTTGCCAAGGTGTTCGCGCACCTGAGCGGCATCGATGTCGGAGGCTTCCTTATCAATTATTTCATAGAGTAGATTCAGCGCTTCCTGACAGTTCATGATGATTGTTCCTTGGCGAATCCATTTCTAACGGCATAATCCCACAGTCGCTTCTGCAATAGTTTTCTGCCCCGGTGAAGCCGCGACTTGACTGTCCCGAGTTGTAAGTCGAGAATTTCCGCTATTTCCTGATACGCGAACCCTTCCAAAAATGACAACACCACCACCAGGCGGAAATCGTCGGGGAGTTCCTCAATTGCTTTCCTGACGTCTTCATCAAATATCTTGGCGAACAGTCGCTGTTCCGGGTTGTCATCCTCGCTCTGCGCGGCCAGCTGGCCGTACAGGTAGTTTTCATCTATATCGTCAACATCAACCGAAGCGGGGGTGCGGGACTTGGAGCGGTAGTCGTTGATGAAAATGTTGGTCATGATTTTGAACAACCATGCCCGACAATTCGACCCCGGCTCAAACTTGTCCCAGAACCGGTATGCTTTGACCATGGTTTCCTGCACCAGGTCCTCCGCGTCATTCTCCTGCTTGGTCATGCGGAGAGCGGTCCGGTACAGCGCATCCATGTGAGGCACCGCCTCGCGTTCAAAGCTTGCGCGCTTCTCGGTCGATTTCGGTTGCGGGTCGGTCATAGCAGGTTCAAAGGCCCGTTTCCGAAATCCATCTCCCACAACAGCGTGGCGACAGATTCAGTTCCTGTGGAGTCTGGGATTTCTAGAGCTATTTTCCACCTCCGGACCGTGGTTTTTAGCGCTATGGGGAAACTCCCACTGCGCCGGTTGCGAAATGACATGATATCATGCCAACCTTATCGGGCACAAGCGATTTAACGGGGGTACAAAGAAGAGGCGTTACCCGGTGGTCCGCGATAACACAGGATCGCTCTGCGGGGTAGCCAACTTTGCCCGGACAGATTTCGCCGACAGGATCAAGAACACCGCGCCGATGATGATCACGGCGGTGAGAGCAGTTCGCAGAGCGAACGGTTCGTCGCCAAGCGTACTACCCAGTAATACAGCGACGATGGGGTTCACATAGGCATAGGTCGCGGCGCGTGACGGTGTCGAGGCGCGCAGGAGCCAGAGATAGCTGGCAAAGGCCAGAGTCCCAAAGACCGCCAGATAGAGCATTGAGGCCACCGAGAGAAACGAGACGGCATGGATATCAAAAGTACGCCACTCGCCGCTCAGGCCGGACAAGATGATTAATACGGGGAAACTGACCAGCAACTGGATAGCCGCGGACATGGTTTGCGACTGTGGAGCCGGAGAATGACTGGAGTACAGCGACCCTATTGCCCAGAGCGCGCACCCGGTAATCAGGACACCTGCACCAAGAGCAGAGACATGATCGGCGCCGGCGAAATGCCCCGGCAGAACCAGAAAGGCCACGCCGAGTGTTCCGACGCCCATGCCGGCAAGCATACGTTGGGTCGGCCGCTGGCCATGCGGTCTCAACCAATTGAACAGCGCGATCCAGAGGGGAAGCGTGCCGACCATGAGGGCGGTCAAACCGGACGGGACGATCTGTTCAGCCCAGGTCACGGCGCCGGTCGCGCCGACCATCATGAGTAGTCCGGTGAGCGTGGCGCGACGAATTTCGGGAAAGGTCGGAAATGTTTCTCCGCGCAGACGCGCCCACATATAGAAGAGTAGTCCGCCAAGCAGAAAACGAACGCCCGCCATCAGGAACGGCGGAATCGTCTCAATAGCAAAGCGGATCCCCAGATAGGTCGATCCCCAGATGAGATAGATCGCCGCAAAAGCCAGGATCAATCTTCCGCGTGTGGCCTGTATGTCACCGGTCGCGATCAGGGGCCACCTCGCCGTTATTGCTCAGTGATAGTCTGCTGGTTTCTTTGTGAGTTTCCAGTACGATCGTCGTCCGGGTTGACCTGACCGACGGCACACCGCCGATTATTTTGCGAAGCAGATGATTCAGGTCGGCGGTGTTGCGGGCGCGGACTTTCAGGAAATAGCAGTCCTCCCCCGCCACGTTATAGACTTCCTGAACCTCGGGAATTTTCACAAGCTCCGGTCCGGCCAGCGCCTCACCGGCCAGTTCGCCCGTTTTCACCGCCACAAATGCGATGAGGCCAGCGCCCAGTTGGTCGGCATCAAGCCGGACTTCATACCCCTTAATAATTCCCTTTCGCTCCAATTTGCGGACACGTTCGTAGGTGGCGGAGGGGGCCATGCCGATCTTTTCGGCGATCTCGGAATTGGGGGTTCTGGCGTTGTCCTGCAGGATGGCCAGAATCTTGCGATCAATTTCGTCTATCATTTCAGTACCTCGCTTAATAACAGGTTTCCATATCGCAATTACGTGACAATATAGAATATGTTTCGCGAAAACTACATTTTTCGCGACACATATTCTTATTTACGCCTAATGCTATGGATAGTAATTAGTTAGGGGGAAATAACTATTCGCAGAGGCGACGGACCGATTCGGCATCGCCCGAATTGGCCCGTTCGTAGTCGTCGATCCGGCCAATATCCAGCCAGAAACCGTGATGCTGAACGGTGTTGACTGGTTGATGCTTCTCGAGCATAGTGCGCATCAGGTCATCGAACCCAAAGGGCTGACCATGCGGGACAAATTCCAGGACCGCCTTGGAGAAAACATAGATGCCCGTCGAAACAGAAAAGTGGTAATCGGGTTTTTCCGAGAATTTTGTCACGCGACCGTTGTGGTCTGCTTCAATCACTCCGTAATCGATCTTTTCGGTTCGCTGATACGTTGCGACCGTCAGCTCGCAATCGGATCGGCGATGATGGTCGTACAGCATCGCAAAGTCCAGATCGGTGAGAATGTCGGCGTTGGCGACGAAAAAGTATTCCGGCAGAGAAGGGAGGAGCGTGATCGGTCCGACAGTGGACAGCGGCATTGGTTCTTCGGAGTAGGATAGTTCCAGACCCAGGCGGCGGCCGTCGCCGAGGGCGGTTCGCAATTGATCGGCGCGGTGGCCGACCGCCAGATACGCTTTGGTTACGCCGGCGAGTTTGAGTCGATGCAAAAGTACTTCGACAACCGGTTTGCCGCAGACCGGCACCAGGGCTTTGGGAAGTTCGGTCGTGTAAGGGGCGAGCCGCGTCCCCTGGCCCCCGGCAAGGATCACAGCTTCCATGCGGTCACCATCATATCGTGTAGTTTTCCGCCGGAGGGTACAGGGCGAG
>JACRAV010000003.1 GCA_016213305.1 Candidatus Zixiibacteriota bacterium
GTGTCGGCATCGGTCGCGGCCCAAAATGTGGATGAGATAATCGCGCGATACCCCGCGCGCAACCCGCTGAAAGTGCCGCAGGTTGACAAGCAGACCCTGAGCAACGGGCTTCGGCTGTACCTGCTCGAAGATCGTTCCCTGCCAACGGTGTCGGTCTCGGTGCGAATCAATTGCGGAGCGTATCTTGAGCCGGCAGACAAAGTGGGTCTGGCCGATGTGTGCGGCGAAGTGATGCGCACCGGAGGGACCACCAAGTGGACCGGCGACCAGATCGATGAATTATTGGAGGGTGTCGGAGCCTCGGTGGAGACCGGGATTGACCTGCTCTACGGCACCGGATCGATGAACACGCTTACCGAATATACGGACCTGGGTCTGGAAGTGCTGGCGCAGGTGCTTCAGCATCCGGTCTTCGATCAGGACAAGATCGAGCTGGCCAAAGTTAATCAGCGGTCGGCGATAGCGCGTCGAAACGATGACGCCGACCAGATCGGTCAGCGCGAATTTCGGAAGGTGATTTACGGCGCCGGGTCGCCGTACACCCGGCAACCGGAATATGCGACGATCAGCGCCATCAGCCGCGATGATCTGGTGGCATTTCACAAGGCCTGGTTTCATCCGGAGAATGTCCAGATCGCTGTCTGGGGGGATTTCAAGAAGGCCGACATGGTTGCCAGGATGAACAAGTATTTCGGCAAGTGGACGCGCGGCACGACGCCGGTCCCGCCGCCGCCCAAAGTCGATTACAAGTTCACACCGAAAGTGCATTATGTCGAGAAGAACGACGTCAATCAATCCAAGATATATGTCGGGCATATCGGCGGACTTCAGACCGATCCGAATTACCCCGACGTGATCGTGATGAATGCGATTCTGGGCGGATCGTTCGGAAGCCGTTTGTTCAACAGCGTCCGATCCCGCGAGGGGCTGGCGTATGCGGTGTTCGGGGTGTACACAGCGAATGTGTCGTATCCGGGCATTTTCTATAATTTCGCATCCACCAAGTCCGAGACGACCGGCAAGGCAATTCGCGAGATTATCAAAGAGGTCAAGCGTATGCAGACCGACGCTCCTACACCGGAAGAGATGAAGGTGGGGAAAGACGGGTATCTCAATTCGTTTGTATTCCAGTTTGAATCGAAGGCACAGGTGATCAATCGCCTGCTCAATTATGATTTCTACGGATTGCCGTCCGATTTCAACGTGAAATTGAAGGATCGAATTGAGACGTGCACGCCGGATGCCGTTCAGGCGGCCGCCAAGAGTCTGCTCCACCCGGACGCACTCCAGATTCTGGTGGTGGGCAAAGGGAAAGATTTCGAGGTTCCGCTTGCCGACCTTGGTCTGGGGAGTGTCGATACGATTGACATCAGTATTCCGTCGGGCGAGCCGAAGCGTGACCTGGCCATTTCGGACGACAATCTGAAGAAGGGCAAGGCGTTGCTTGACAAGGCGGTGGCCGCTCATGGCGGGTTGGTGAATTTCAAGAACATCAAGGGCCTGTTGTCCAAAGGCACGATTACTTTCACGACCCCTCAGGGAGATATGCCGATATCCGTCGAAGATCTCAAGGCCTATCCCAATCAGTTCCGGTCGACGATGTTGGCGATGGGTCAGCAGATCGTCGAGGTCAACAATGGCATGACCGGGTGGAAGACCGATCCCCGCACACGCTCGTTAGTCGCGAAGTCCGAGGAGGATATGGTAAAGGATAAGCAGGAGTGGGGACGCGACCTGGTGTCGGTTTTCCAGACCTCGGACAAGCCGGAATACAAGGCGGTATATGATGGCAACGGGACGGTACAGGGAAGTACGGTTGAATGGGTTGCGCTGGTGGGCAAGGGTGGTGATCAGCTGTGCCGCCTGGGATTGAATCCGGAGTCGGGGCAGTTGGTGTGCCGTGAGTTTGTCGGCGAAACGATGGCCGGCGAGGGGAAGATTGAGGAGGTATTTGAGACGTTTTCCGACGTTTCAGGAGTAAAGCTCCCCTCAGGTTCGACCCGTTTTGTTGCGGGACAAAAGTTTATCAGGATCTCGCTGACTGAGCTGTTGGTCAATCCCTCGATTGCTCCGGGGGCGTTTGAGAAGCCCCAATAGCGGCCAGAGGAGCAAATAGTATTGCCGACCCGGGGCCTGTACCCCCGGGTCGGGGTGTTTTTGGGGGCAATTTAGGGGTGGTTTTTTGTCTGCACATTATCAAGCGCTGGACCGTCCTTTGTAGGCTTGACTTCCGCAGGAAGTGAAACTATACTGTGCGGTTTATGGGACCAACACATAGTAAGGACGAAGTAGGATGAAGGCTTTTCGACTTTCGGCATTTGCCACAGCTCTTGGCTTTGTTGTTGTACTGCTTGGACTTCCGGGAATCACACAGGCGCGGTCCGGCCCGATGTCGGGTCGTGATTCGGTCGGTCAGTCCTTAGCTCTGCCAGCCTATAGTGAGGCCAACCACCAGATCGGCAAGATTGTGATGACGGTGACTAACCACGGGACATTCGGGACCGGGTATCAGAAGAGCGGAACCGATTTTTTGACGGGTGAGCTTCTTCAGTCGTGCGAATTCCCAAAGGGTTCCCGAACCCAGTACTTGTTTGTTGGAACGTTCTGGATTGGCGCCGTGGCGGGACGCGATACGCTGGTATCGGCGGGGGCGGACGGATGGAATGCCGGCGAGGAACTTCATCCCGACGCGCCGCCGCTCGGGAAGATGATTTATCGTTCCACGATTGATCCGACCAAGAGCACGTTTGAAGACGCCATTTCCGAGGAAGATTTTGTCGCGGTATATTTCGACACTTGTATCACAGGATGTCTCGGAGTGCGACCGGACCCGGTTGCCCAGCGTCCCCATCGGCCGTTGAATATTCAGATCACGGAGCGCTCTTTTGCCTGGTCGTACACGTACGCCGACAACTTCATTCTATTCGATTACGCCGTGAAGAATATCGGCCGGAATCGTCTGAAGCGCGTGTATATGGGGATTTACGTCGATGCGGACGTCATGGCGCAGAACAACCAGAACGGATTTCTCGATGACGTATGCGGATTCAGGCACTCCCTCCCCGCCTTCTACTCCACCACTCGCTGTAGCTGGGAGGATACGATTAATATCGCGTGGATCGCCGACAACGAAGGCGACCCGACCTGGCCACCGCCGGTCCCGAACGTGACCGGTACGCGAATCGTGCGGACCCCCTCCGACTCGCTGGACATATCCTTCAATTGGTGGGTGAGCAACGGCGATTCGCGGCTTGACTGGGGCCCGCGCCACAAGACCGATACGCGCGACCTGACGACGGGCGGCAATGGCACGCCTGTTGGTGACAATAACAAATACTGGTATCTTCGCAACGGCGAGTTCGATTACGATCAGGTCTTTACGGCGGGCATCAGTCCGCTCGATACCCTCTGGCAATACCCGCCGGAAGGGTTGGCCAGAGATATCGCCGACGGTTTTGACACGCGGTATTTGCTGTCGTTCGGACCGTTTGAAATTGACCCCGGACAGACGCTACCGATTTCGTTTGCGTATGTCGGTGGAGAGAACTTTCATCCGAATAAGAACAATGCGTCGAACCTGCCCGACCACCCGAACGAGTACTACGGAAATCTTGACTTTTCCAATCTTGGATACGGTGCAATCTGGTCTTCATGGATTTATGACAACCCCGGATTCGACACCGATTCCGACGGATACATGGGCAAACATCATATCTGTAATGCCGGCTCCGACACGTCTTATGAGCGGATCGACACGATATATGACACGATTACGATCGATCCCCCGGTCATCACGATACGGTACGACACGATTTGGCGGTTTGCGGACACGGTGTGGTATGAAGGTGACGGCGTACCAGACTTCCGCGGCGCCTCTCCGCCGCCTGGTCCGTCGTCGTGGGCGGCGGTGTATAACGGTGTCAGAACCCCGGCCCTGCGAGTATATCCGAGTGTGGGCAAGGTGATGGTGCGTTTCAACGGTCTGAAGTCGGAAACGTCACGCGACGTGTTCTCGCGGACTCTCGACTTTGAAGGATACCGCGTGTACTATGCCCGCGACGAGCGGCGATCCAGTTACACGTTATATACGTCGTACGACAAGCGGGATTTCAACAAGTGGGTATGGACGATGCAGGGGATTACAGGGTCCTGGACGCTTAGGGATATTCCCTTCACGCTTGAGCAGTTACGGTGTCTGTATGCCCCGGGCGGGTGCGCCGACTCCGGCTGGAGTCCGTTGCAGTACCCCAGAGAGAATCCGTATCGGCTCCCCAGCAATCCGGATTCCATCTTCTACTTTGCACCACAGGACTTCAACAACTTTGAGTTCGGTGTCTCATCGTTGATCCGGAAGGTATATCCCAATGAGCCGTATCCACCCAAGCTCGACCCCGATTCGGTGGACGTCAGTTACCTGACTCCGGAAGGGTTTTTCAAGTACTTCGAATATGAAATCGAATTGGACAATCTTCTGTTATCGGTTCCGTACTATATCAGCGTAACGGCCTTTGACTTTGGATCTCCAAAAACCGGGTTGGGGGCGCTGGAATCGTCGCCGACCTTGAATCCGGCGGTCACGTACCCGCTATGGAGCAGTCAGACGGTCGTTGACAGCAATCTGAAGGCCTTCGTCTGGCCGAATCCGTATCGAATTGACGGGAATTATAGGGACGAGGGATATGAGGGTCGCACCGACATCAATCTGCCTCCCGACCGGGTTCGTCGGGTGCACTTTGCCAACCTGCCTCCCCAGTGCACCATCCGGATCTTCACTCTGGACGGTGATCTGGTACGCGAAATACGTCACGATCTGCCGGTGAGTGATCCAATGTCCAACAATGCCTCGTGGGACCTGATCACGCGCAACACTCAGATGGCGGTATCGGGTCTGTACTACTGGACGATTGAGAAGCCGGACGGTTCGGTCCAGATCGGCAAACTGGTCCTGATTATGTGACGGGCGTCAGCACCACGTGTATATTCGAGGGGTCGTCAACATGTGTGACGGCCCCTCTCTTCATTTAGCCGGTGCGCCCTCGCCGGCTTAAATTTCTTGCGCCGACGAAAGTCGGCTTATAAGTTACGATTTGCGACCGGGGAGATGAGTAATCTCCATAGTTTTATTTTCATAACCATCTGTGCTCGGTCGTCCATCGTTGGAACAGGATACCTGACTGGTATGAGGCATTATATGAGGCCGGCGACATTCACGGGAGCATGGGCGGTGATGACGGTGCTGATGGGAGGCCCGAGTACCGAGGCCCGGTCGATTGTGGCCTCCGGTCCCCCGGACGGCTCGCCGGCGGCCGCCAAACCGGCGATCCAGATCACCCAGCCTGATGTCGGCATTATCGTTCTGGGTATCCAAAATAACGGTACTTTCGGAGACTAGAATTATAACCGTGGTCCGGAGATATTTACGGGCGGGCCTGTGAAAGCCTGCGAGTTTCCCAAAGGGTCGGACACCCGGTATTTGTACGCCGGAGCGTTCTGGATCGGCGCGGTGTCGGGCCGGGACACGGCGGTGTCAGTGGGTGCAGACGGCTATTACCTCCAACACGAAATGTTTCCGGATCAGGCCCCGCTCGGAAACATTGTGCGACGATCAATTATCGACCCGTCCAAGCCCGAGTATGAAGATGCGATTTCGGAGGAAGATTTAGTGGCGGTGTATTTTGACACCTGTGTTCGCGACTGTCCCGGTTTGGGCCGGGATGCCGTCGATGGGCGCGGGCATCGCCCGCTCTACGTCGAGGTGACCCAACGGTCGTTTGCCTGGTCGTATGCCTATGCCCGGAATTTCGTGCTGTTTGATTACGCGATCAAGAATATCGGCCGTAGCCGGCTGAAAAGGGTTTATATGGGCATATATGTTGACGCCGACGTGGAAACCTCTGCGGGTGAGTTGGCTTCGGGCTTTGCCGACGACATTTGCGGATTTCGTCGTTCGTTGCCCGCCTGGTATGCGCCGAGCGGGGCGGGGTGGGAAGATACGGTCAATGTGGCCTGGATCGCCGACAACGACGGCGACCTGAACTCTCCCCCGCCGATGGGCCCGGTTCCGAATGTGACCGGCACGCGCATCGTTCGAACGCCGTCCGATTCCCTGCAGGTATCCTTTAACTGGTGGATATCGAGTGGTGATTCGAGGTTGGATTTCGGGCCACAGGGGCGAAGCACTTACCGTGATCTCGGCACCGGCGCGATCGGGACTCCCCAGGGGGACCGCAACAAGTACTATTTTCTTCGGAACAATGAGTTTGATTACGATCAGATATTTACCGCTTCGATTCAACCGACCGATACACAGTGGATGTACCCTCCGCAGAATGATGCCGGGACCTGGTCAAGAGGACTGGACACCAGATACCTTTTGTCATTCGGGCCGTTCGATATCGAACCGGGCCAGACACTTCCCCTGTCCCTGGCGTATGTCGGCGGTCTTGGCTTTCACACCAACCGGGACAATCTATCGAATTTGCCGAACAATCCCGGCGCTTTTTACAACAATCTCGATTTCACCAATCTGGGTTACAACTGCACCTGGGCGTCGTGGATTTACGACACCCCGGGGTATGACTCCGACTCCGACGGGTATACGGGGAAGTTCCAGGTCTATACCGCGGGAATAAAGGTTGATTCGACAGTTACACCGTGGGACACCACATATCTGGTCAATGATACGGTCTGGACTTCGGGCGACGGTGTACCTGATTTCAAGGGGGCGTCACCGCCTCCTGCGCCGTCATCCTGGTCTGAGAACGGGGTGTCGGCACTGCGACTGTATCCGAGTGTGGGCAAAATCCTGGTCCGATTTAACGGCCTGAAGTCCGAGACCACTCCCGACGCATTTTCGAAAACGGTCGATTTTGAAGGATATCGCATATACTATTCCCGCGATGATCGCGCGTCCAGCTATTCCCTGTTGGAGTCATTCGACAGAGAGGACTTCAACAAATATGTCTGGGATACGCTGAAAATCACGGCGGCCGGGCGGGGGGCGTGGGTTCTGAAGGACATTCCGTACACTCTCCGCGAGCTTCGTTGCTATTATGCTCCGGATTCGTGCAACGATTCGACCTGGAGTCCGTTGTCCTACCCGCGTGGCAATCCCTTCCATGCGCCGGGCTTTCCTGATTCCATTATGTATTTTGAGCCGCAGGATTATAACCGATCGGAACTTGGCGTCACCACCCGGATCGTCAGGCGATTCCCCGACCAGTTGAGGCCGGCGACCCTGAACAAGGATTCGTGCCTGGCCACGGATACGACCGAGGACGGATTCTTCAAGTATTACGAGTATGAATACGAGTTGGCTGATCTGTTGCCGACGGTTCTGTACTATGTTTCGGTGACAGCGTTTGACTTCGGTTCCCCCACATCGGGCCTGCCGGCCCTTGAGTCGCCGCGGACACTCCAGCCGAGACTGGCGTATGCACTGGCATCGCCGGGATCAGTTGCGTCCGACAATTTGAAAGTGGCGATTTATCCGAACCCGTATCGAATTGACGGCAACTATGCCGCAGACGGCTACGAAGGGACCACCCAGTACGACCGAAGCCAGCAACCGGATCGCAACCGCCGGATTCACTTCTACAATCTTCCGCCGCGGTGCACCATCCGCATCTTCACCCTTGACGGCGATCTGGTACGCGAGATTGTGCGTAATGTACCGCCGGCTGATAATCTCTCAACCCACGAGACCTGGGATTTGATCACCCGCAACACCCAGCTGGCGGTATCCGGATTGTACTATTGGACGGTGGAAGGGGCGGATGGTTCGATTCAAATCGGGAAACTGGTCTTGATTATGTAACGGGTGAATTACCCGCAGATTCGAGGGGGCATCAACACTAAGGCGGCGTTCCGTGCGAGCGCTGAGTACGAAGGTCATTACCCCTTAAAACTCTTGCGCCGCAACGGGTCTTTGCGTAGGTTTTGGCTCGCGGTTGGGAGGATGGATGATTTCCGCGCTTTTCATTTCATACCCGCGAGCGGTTATTCGTCCATCATTGGAACAGGATAAGATCATGAGGCATCGCGTGAGACCACAGATATCGATCGGGTTAGGGGTGCTGGCCATGGCGCTTGGCGGCGTCCAGATTGCTCAAAGCCGGGCGGCTTTTACGTCGGCCCCTCCGGGGACTCAGACGACAGCGGCGCCACCGGCAGTGCAAATAACACAGCATGACGTCGGCAATATCGTTCTGGGTATTCAGAACAACGGCACGTTCGGCGATTACGACAACAACAAAGGCCCCGATGTGTTCACCGGCGGACCGGTGAAAGCGTGCGAATTCCCGAAAGGGTCCGACAGCCGATACCTGTACGCCGGAGCATTCTGGATCGGCGCGGTGTCGGGGCGGGATACGCTGGTGTCGGTGGGAGCAGACGGTTGGCGCAATCAGCACGAGATGTTTCCTGAGCAGGCCGGACTCGGCGAAATCAGGTACCGATCAATTACCGATCCTTCGAAGCCGGAGTTCGACGGGGCCATCTCCGAAGAGGATTTTGTTGCGGTGTATTACGACACCTGCACGCGCGATTGCCCGGGATTGGGCAATGATGTGACTGACGGAAGGCCTCATCGACCGCTTAACATCGAGGTGACGCAGAGGTCGTTTGCGTGGTCGTATTCCTACGCTCAGAATTTCGTCCTGTTTGACTATGCGATCAAAAACATCGGACGCAATCGCCTGAAGCGGGTGTATATGGGGATATACGTCGATGCGGACGTCTATACCACGACCAATGAGAACAACGGCGCTCAGGACGACATTTGCGGATTTCGTCGTTCCCTGCCGGCGTGGTATGCGCCGTCCGGGTCGGGGTGGGAGGACACGGTCAACGTGGCGTGGATTGCCGACAACGACGGGGACCTGAAGTCCAGCCCGCCGCTGGGGCCGGTTCCCAATGTCACGGGGACTCGCATAGTAAGGACGCCATCCGACTCGCTGGAAGTGTCTTTCAAATGGTTGATCAGCAATACCGATGCGCTTCAGGA
>JACRAV010000004.1 GCA_016213305.1 Candidatus Zixiibacteriota bacterium
TATCATTGTGACATAGTGACTTGCGGTCGCCGGCCCGCCCGCAAAATGCGGCCCGTGCAGAACGAAGCCAATATCGAAGGTGACTCTGTAAACCGACCCTATTTGACAAACTGACAGAATACGCTCGACTCATCGACTTCCGATATCGTCGCCGTCAAGCCCGCCGTCTCGGCCAGCATCTGGAACTGCTCGGGGCTGAACGTCGTCGCCGTGAAGCCGTCGGTGCAGACGATATTCCCGTCGCGGGTCTTCTCATAATCGATCGGGCCGATCAGACCCGCCTTGGATTGTGCTGTGAACCATTCCAGTCGGTGCGGCCAGAACTTCTCGGCGTAGCTTGAGAATATCGCCTTGCCACCGGCCTTAGTGACCCGCAAGCTCTCGCGAATCAGCTTGAGCGGATCGACTTTGAAGGCCGATATGCCATTTTGAATGCCGACCACACAATCGAATGATTGTTCTCGAAAGGGAAGCCGTGCGGCGTCGGCGCAGACAAAATAGCAATTGGTGAGTTGACCGCAAATCGACCGAACGTATGTCACGCTTTGCAACGAGGTATCGACGCCAATAGCGACCAGGGCCTTCTCGGCAAGCCGTGTCAGCACCCGGCCATATCCGCACCCGAGTTCCAGAATTGTATCGGTCGGGCTGATGCGCGTCAGGACGTGATCGATTTCGGCGTCAAGATATTGTCTTGTTCGGGGCGGGGCGAGGTCATAGACCTGTTTGAGCCGCCGGCCAGACAGAGACGTGTCGTAATATCCGGGCATGGCGGCTTTCCGGGTCAGGCGAACACTTGTCTGGCGATCAGGTAGGGGATAATGATGTACAGAATGACGTCGCGGATGAGATAGAAGATGATAAACCCCCAGACCAGTTTCCAACCGTGGTTCTTGAGCAGGAACCGGAATCGGGCGGTAAACCGCTGACGTCGGGTCATGCGGTCGGCGCCGGGAAGAGGGGCACGCCAGTCATGCCGGATTCGAGCCAGGGCGGAGCGGAATCGTTTCAACATCGGGTGATATATCTCGCCGGGAGCCGCGGAAGTCAAGGAGGAACGATGGCCGCGAATCGGCAAGGCATAGAAAACTGGAATGACGGCCGGGGTCACAAGCGGCCGAATATGCGGACGACCAGCCGGTGCACGGAATGAATGCCGCCAACCGGCTGAGCGTACATCAGAATGCACTTGCGGCAGACGGTCTGAATTCCCCGGGCCTGGGCTTTGGCCGCCGGACCGGAGAAATCCTTCCCCTGCTGAAACCACAGGTGCGTCATTCCGGCCAGTACGGCGTCATCGACAACCCGGTCCGCGGCCTCCGGCGAGACCGCGAGGATGGCCGATTTGACCTGCGGCGGCAGATATCGGACCGACGCGAAACACCGATCGCCATCGAAGGATTCGCGGGTCGGATGGACCGGGTACACGACGTAGCCGTTCTTTTTTAGCGTCTTGTAAATAATTCCGCCGAAACTTTTGTCTGAAACGCCGACGACGGCGAGGTGTTTGGAGGAAGCGATTGTGTCGATTGAGGGATTCATCTTCTAAAACCAATCAAGAAAGGTGCACTGGAATCTAAACTCTATACCGCCACCTGAACTCTGGTCGAACTCTTCAAATTCAGTTCATCCGCCCGTCTGGGGCCTCCCAATTAGGCTCATGAATAGAGAACTGAATTGCATAGCGATCGTGTGCTACACGATCTCCACAACAGAACTGACATTTGCAATATCGCCAGTATCAAACTGTAGGCCCAAACATTAGAAGCTCTTGTAGACTATGATGAGTTGCGGAATGTGGCTCTGATCTCCTGCTTGCTTGCTACTAAAGCCAGCCTGGCCACTTGAAATTGTGAGGCGCACGCCATAATTCGCGGCACCGTCTGCCCAATCTTGCACAATGTCGTCTATGCGAGCTCCCCACCAATAGTCAGTGCTGCCAGGCCCCGCTGTCACTTTGCATGGAGTAGTCGATCCTGGCTGATTATTCCAGGTGATGCTTCCCTCAGCCCATGCTACTGTAGCAGGACAAACGGTGATGTTGCCGGGATTGTCCCGGATCGGCACAGACCACAGATTTAGCGCAGCGAATGTGACTTGAGCACCCGGCGGGACCCCATTGACGTTGAATACGATAAACGACCTCGCTTCAAGGGAGGTCGTGACTGCCACTGCCATATCACCTGCCATGCCGAAATTAGTTGTCGGCATCTGTTTTGCCACAATAGCGTCTCCGACAAGTGGAGCCGATACATTAACAAGGGTGAAAGCTCTTCCAGTGCAATGCACGTTGTAGCCACATGCGCTCCCGGTCTGGATGGTGCAAGTCTTTGTTCCTTTGCTTGCGGGTGCGAAGCGAATA
>JACRAV010000094.1 GCA_016213305.1 Candidatus Zixiibacteriota bacterium
ATCGAACAAGTGTCTGGTTCTTATGACCTCGACCCGTGGCCAGCGCTCCGATTCGGCCTGGACGCAGATGTTTGCGTATGATGAAGTGCTCAAGGTACGATTGTTTATCGAACTGCCCCCGTCGATCCAGCCCTCAAGAATCCCCCTCAAAGAGCGTACGTTACGTCAGATGCTCGGGCGGTATCTGATACCGCCGGATCAGAAAGTGTTTTTGCCGGACACCGGCGCCCTGGTCATTGATTCGCTCACCAAAGATTATCTGTACGGGACAATCGGCGCCCGTTTTGTGAATACAAAGGGTGAGCCGTTGTCGTTCGACGGTCAGTTTCGCGCCCGGATCAAGCGTTGATCATTCGGCTTCGATTTTGACCAGCGCATCGCTGAAGACTTTCCACGCCACGTCATCAAAGAGGCAGAACTGCACCCGTTGCACGGAAGTCAGGCGGCCCTCCATACCCTTCACCGCTCTTATCATGAGGTTGGCGCAAGCGGTGATCGGAAACCCACCGACGCCGGTTCCAAACGCCGGAAATGCCACCGACTTGAACTTATGCGTCTCGGCCAGGAGCAAACTCGCAATAGTGGCCTGCCGAATGAACGTGTCGCGGGTACGAAGGTCCTGCCCCATGACTGCGGCGTGAATCACCCCTTTGAAGGGGAGACGTCCGGCGCCGGTGAACACCGCCTCGCCCGGCATGACCGGCCCCTTCTTCATGGCTTCTTCCTCGATCACCAAACCGCCGGCGGCTTTGATCGCCCCGGCCACTCCCGAGCCCATCCAGAAATTATTGTTGGCCGCGTTGACGATCGCCTCGGTGTCGGCTTTGGTGATGTCGCCTCTGGTGATTTCAATGACGAGCGGCATATGGTGACCATCAGTGTTGGGTATTCACACCCCAACGGGTGAGCATCCGCTGAGCTATCAATTGAAAGGCCAGTCCGAGCGAGGCGCCGATGAGTGCGCCGATAGTTATGTCAGCAGGATAGTGCACGCCGACAAACACGCGGCTGAGCGAGATTGCGGCGGCAAGGATCAACAGAGGCCACTGCCATCGCCTGAAGACCATCCCCCAGAAGATCGCCTGGCCGAAGGCGTTGGCGGCGTGCGACGACGGCATGGAGAATCCGGCTCCACAATGAACCAACAGATGAATGTCCGTCAGGATATGGCAGGGTCGCGGTCGTTCGATGATCGGTTTGAGAAGGGCGCTCACCACCAGATCGGTTGCGGCCAGGGCGATAACCGAGGCCACGACCAAAAGCCGGCGCTCTTTGGTCCCTTTCCACAGGAACAGAGTCATGGCGGCGACATACCCGATGCGCAGGACCCATTCCGAGGTCAGGAACGGCATGACGAGATCGGTCACCGGATTCGCCCATTCGACATTGATGAGATGGAACAGCTGATGATCGAGTGAAATCAGATACTCAAGCATATATCTCCGGGTCCTTCCTGAGGAAATTCATTACCTGAGCGAGGGTGGGGATGCCGGTGCGTGCTCCCGGACGGGTACATTTCAAGGCGGCGGTGGCGGCTCCGAGGCGGAGACGTTCAACCATCGGTTTGCCCTTGAGAAGCGCAAAGAAATACCCGGTGTGAAAAGCATCGCCGGCGCCGGTGGTATCGACATTCGTCACTTTGAATGAACGAAATCGGGTTAAGGCGCCATTCTCGAATCCGGTCGAGCCGGCAATTCCTTCGGTGACCACGATAGTGCCTTTGCAGTGTTTTGACAGTTTGCCAATTGCTTCCGGAGCGCTGTTGGTTCCGGTGAACGGGAAGGCGTACGAATCGGCGACAATCAAATGGTCCACCAGCGGGAAGATGGGGGAGACATCGTTGCGCATCGAGCCGATATCAAAGGTCACAATCGCACCAACTTTCCGTCCCCACCGCGCCAGTTTCATGCAGGCCTCCAGATCGCGACCGTCAAGATGCAGAAGGCGGGGAATGGGGAGACGATCGGTGCGGACATCGCGCGGTTTGACCCACGCACCCCGATGAAGGGCGATGGTTCTTCTGCCCGATTGTTCCTCGACAAACCCGATCGCCGTATCCGATGCCTCTCCGCGCTTGACAATCACCCAGTCGGTACGAACGTGGTCTTTGGCGATTTCGCGAAGGCCGATCTCGCCGGCGTAATCGTCACCGACCGCGGTGATGACGGCCGTTTTCAATCCGAAGCGCGCCAGGCCGACCATGACGTTCGGGACCGGCCCGCCCCCCTGCAAGATCATGGAGGTAGCGTCGAGTTTGCCGCCCGGTTCGGGGAATAGATTGATGGTGAACAGGATATCCAGCGGCATGATGCCCAGTCCCAGCGCGTCGAGGGTGCGGACGGTCTTTGCGCCGGCGCGTTTGGCTTTATTCCGAGGGTGCGGACGGTATGTCAATCTGGCCCTTTCCGGCGGTGAGTTCAATAAATATCCGGCGCAATTCTTCGAGCCGGCTCCGGCGAATTTCAAGCGTTAAGGTCACGTTCTCGGCGAATTGCGAATCGACAGTGTTGGCCCCCAGCGTCTGCGCGGCGCGCATCAAACGGTCGTACGCCGAAAACTCAAGCGTCAGGTGCGCCCGCGCTATAAGATACTTCGTCACTTTCCCCGCCTGCTCAATCGCCAGTCTGGCCGCGTCGCTGTAGGCATGGGCCAGACCGCCGGTCCCCAGTTTGGTGCCGCCAAAATACCGGGTGACCACCACCAGCGTGTCGGTCAGGTCCGCACCGCAGATGACATCGTAAATGGGTCGTCCCGCCGTGCCGTTCGGCTCGCCGTCGTCCGAGTACTTGAACGTCATCTCAGCGCCCTGCCCGATCCGCCAGGCATAGCAATGATGGGTAGCCGCGTGCTCTCGTTTGCGAATCTGTTCCAGCTTGCGTTCCGCCGACTCGACCGAATCAGCGCTGGATGCTTCCCCGATGAAGCGCGAACCCTGCACCTTGATTTCGGTGCAGGAATCCGACCAGACGGTGTGATATTCGTCGATCATTATGCTACACCAGCGATCGAATGATATCCGGTATCATGTCGTAACCGGTGATGAGGATGGCGCCGTTTTCAACCGCCCTCTGCAGACTTCTTTCGTCGGCGAGCGCGCCCAGCGCCGGATCGACAAAGAAGAAGGTCAGTTTGCCGTTCTGGTTGCAGAACTCGAGCATATCCTGCGCCCGCGCCGAGTCGGCGTACAGTTCCGTAAAGATGACGGCGTTGGCCAGGCCAACCATCAGCCGGTTCGACTGGGCCAGGGCATCTTTAGCGGGTGGAGCATCGGGCACATATTCGGCCACCAGCCCGCCGGTCGAAGCGATATCAATTGCCAGCGCCATCTCGACGGTTCCCACAATTGAATCAAACCCGGCGTCAACGACGGCGAAGGAGGGGAATCCGACCGATTTGGCGGCCAAATGCGCGGCGGCAGAAATTCCGCCGCTCAGAGCCGAGACCACCTGCACCTCGGCTTTGGCGAAAAGCCGGGCCAGTCGCGAGGTCATTTCGATGCCTTCGGCCGTCGCCGCATCCGCCCCCATAAAAGCGATGGTTTTCTTGTCGGCGATGGGCAGATGACCGCGGCAAAATAACATCACGGGCGGATCGTTCAGCTCGAACAACTGGTGCGGATAGCCGGCGTCGAATCGACTGGTGATCAGGATGTCACGTTCCCGGAGCGATTCCACGTACGTCTGCGATTCCTCCAGTCGATTGTGGGACGAGAGAATGCTTTGGATCACGGCTGGCGCCAGTCCCTCGATAGCCGCCAACGACGTGCGGTCCGCCTCGAAGATCGCCTCGATCCGGCCGAAATGGCGGAGGAGGGCGTCG
>JACRAV010000100.1 GCA_016213305.1 Candidatus Zixiibacteriota bacterium
AACATTCTCGATCTGGATGCCGCGGCGCGAATTTCCGGATCGGGGTTCTATCTGCTGAGAGGGAAAGGAGCGCTCCTGCAGAGGGCGCTCATCAACTACATGCTCGACACCCACACGGCCGACGGGTTTGTGGAGACCATTGCGCCGTATATCGTCAATGCGAGCACCATGTTCGGCACCGGTCAGCTTCCCAAATTCGCCGACGATATGTACAAGACCGAAGGGGACAATATGTATCTGATCCCGACGGCGGAAGTTCCCCTGACCAACATGTTCAAGGATCAGATTGTCAGCGACACCCAGTTGCCCATGTATATCGTGGGGCACTCCCCCTGCTTCCGTCGCGAGGCGGGTTCGGCCGGAAAGGATACGCGGGGGATGATCCGGGTGCATCAATTCGACAAAGTCGAACTGGTCAAGATCACCCATCCGGACAGGTCGTACGACGAACTTGAATCGCTGGTTCGGCAGGCGGAGAAGATTTTGCAGGGACTGAAAATTCCGTACCGCGTGGTCCTCTTGTCGAGCGGCGATATGACCTTCTCGTCGTCCAAAACTTACGATCTTGAGCTTTGGGCGGCGGGGGTGGAGAGCTGGCTGGAAATTTCGTCGATCTCGAACTTCGGTGATTTTCAGGCGCGCCGGATGAATGCCCGGTTCCGCGACGCCGACAAGAAAATCCGGTATGTGCACACGCTGAACGGTTCGGGGGTGGCGCTGGCCCGTCTGATTCCCGCGATTGTGGAAAATTATCAGAACGCCGACGGAAGTGTGACGGTCCCTGATGTGCTCAGGCCGTACATGAAGGGATTGGATCGGATTTCCTGATGGCCAAGAGATGGCGGCTTTTTCGGGGGACCTCGGACCTGTATATCGGCAAATCGACTCTGTTCAAGTCGTTCTTGCTGGTCGGCGTGGCGGCGATCTCGGCGACCTTCATCTGGTACACGCTGACGGTCATCGATCAGCTCAAGCGGGACACCCGCTCGCAGGTCGGCAAGTATGTCATGCTCTGGCAATTTGCGGCCAACACCAACATCTCGGGACCGGAATTGCAGTTCATCTTCGATTCGATTATCGTCAAGGCGACCTTCCCGATCATTGTCGTGGACAACGACCGTATCCCGCGCCACTGGCGGAATATTCACGGAATAGAACCAACCGATACCACCTCGGCCACCATCGCCCTGCTCAAAGAAGAAGGGGAAGAAATGCGCCGGGAAAACGGCGAGTTTCCGATTCACTTCGGCGAAAACTATGTGAATTACCTCTACTACGGCAATCCGGAACTGGTGGAGCGGCTTCAGATGATGCCGTTTGTCGAGATCGGCCTGGTGCTGGCGTTCATGCTGGTCGGGGTGATCGGGTTCCAGAACATTCGCCGAAGTGAAGAGCGGCTGATCTGGGTCGGGATGGCGAAAGAAACGGCGCATCAGCTCGGCACGCCGATATCCTCGCTCATGGGCTGGACCGAAATGCTGGCCAGCGACGACCGACTGTGCGATCCGGACAACAAAAAGGCGCTGGCCGAGACGATCGAGAATATGTCGGTCGATATCGAGCGGCTCCACCGGGTGGCCAACCGGTTCGGGCAGATCGGTTCCGTGCCCGAATTGACGCCCAGCGATTTGAACCGCACGATTCGCGACACGGTGACTTATTTCAAGCGACGCCTTCCATTTGAAGGGAAAGGCATACAGCTCACCTTCACCGAGGGGCCGATTCCGCATGTGCCCCTCAACACCGAACTGTTCAGCTGGGCGCTGGAGAATCTGGTCAAGAACGCGTTGCAGGCGGTCGATGCGCGCACCGGGCGGGTGTCACTGTCCACGGCCCTCGGCGCCAATGGCCGGACGGTGGTGGTGGAAATCGCCTACAACGGTAGCGTAATCCCAGCGGCCGCCGTTCGAAAGATCTTTCGACCCGGATTTTCCACCAAAAAGCGCGGCTGGGGGATGGGCCTCACCCTCGTCAAACGTATAATCGAAGAGTACCACGCCGGAATTGTCCTGCTTTTGCGATCAAAACCGGGCGAGACGGTGTTCCAGATGGAATTGCCGGTGGTCAACAGTAAAGGATAATCATCATGCCGGTTACGGCGGACAAACGACGAATACTCTGGGTTGACGACGAAATCGACTCGCTCAAACCGCACATCCTCTTTCTCGAAAACAAAGGGTTCGAGGTGGTGGCGGTGATGTCGGGCGACGACGGCATCGAGGCGGTCAAGAATGACTTCTTCGACCTGGTCCTGCTGGACGAAAAGATGCCCGGCCGCGACGGGCTTTCGACGCTTGAGGCGATCAAGGACCTCCGCCCGCATCTGCCGGTGGTGATGGTCACCAAATCGGAAGAAGAGAGCTTGATGGACGACGCGATCGGGCAGAAGATCGATGATTATCTGGTCAAGCCGGTGATCCCCTCGCAAATTCTTCTGGTGATCAAGCGCCTGCTCGAATCGAAGAAGATTATCAGTTCGTCGTCGATGCGGCGGTATATCACCGAGATCAACCGGTTCAATCAGCAATTGTACGGCGATCTCACTCCCCAGACCTGGCTGGAAGCGGCGCGGATTATCGCCGACTGGAATCTGGAGCTTGATCAGGGCGACGATCCCGGACTTCAGGAAACCCACGAGGGAACCCGCAAGGAGTGGAATCTTCAATTCACCAAGTATCTCGAACCGGCGTACGCGAAGTGGTTGACGGCCAAACAGCGGCCGACGCTTTCCCCGGATGTCGTGGGCAAGTATTTGGTTCCGGAACTGAAGCAAAACAAGAAGGTCGTGTTCATCGTGGTCGATTGCATGCGTCTGGATCAGTGGATGCTGGTCGAGCCGCTGGTGGCCGAGCTGTTCAGCATCGACCGCCATCTGTACTATTCGATTCTTCCCAGCGCCACGCCCTTCGCGCGCAACGCCCTGTTTTCCGGACTGTTTCCCGACGATATCGACAAGGCCTACCCGGACAACTACAAAGTGCAGGACGAGGGTTCGCTCAACCGGTACGAAGACCAGATGCTGGTCGATCAGCTGTTGCGGCACGAGGTCAAGCTGGATCGGCTTCCCCGCTATGTGAAGATATACAACAACACCGAGGGAGAGGAAGTGGCGCGGAAGGTAGGCGATTATTACGAATCGCCCCTGACCACCTTCGTATTCAACTTTCTGGACATCATGGCGCACGGGCGCTCGAACAACGTCATCCTCAAGGAGATCGCCGGTAGCGAGGCGGCCTTCCGGTCGCTAATGCGGAGTTGGTTTGTCCATTCCCCGCTGTTTGCCCTGCTCAAGGCGTTTGCGGCGCGCGGACACACGGTCATTGTGACCTCCGATCACGGCTCGGTGCTCTGCCAGCGCGGCACGATGGCGCACGGCCGCCGCTCCACCTCGACCAATTTGCGCTACAAATACGGCGACAATCTCAATTCCAATCCGAAGGAATCGATATTGATCAAAAAGCCCGAGCAGTGGCGACTTCCGATGTTGACGATGTCCACCACCTACATCATCGCCAAGGAAGATTTCTATTTCGTGTACCCCAACAACTATAACGAAATGGTGCGGCAGTTCCAGAATTCGTTCCAGCACGGCGGCATTTCCCTCGAGGAAATGGTCGTGCCGGTCGCGGTGCTGACGCCGAGGTGATGACCGAGTGCAGGCGCTTTCGATTGTTTCACACGGTGAACGGCAGACGTTCGAGCTGGGGAAGAAACTGGCGGCATCGTTTGTCGCCGGCGATCTGGTCGTCCTGGAAGGACCGCTCGGGGCCGGAAAAACGGTGTTCGTGCGTGGACTGGTGGCCGGACGCGGCCTGAGCGATACCACGGTCAACTCCCCGTCGTTCACGATGGTGAACGAATATCCGGGCGAGAAGCCGCTTTATCATTTCGATCTGTACCGCATTTCCGATCCGAGAGAACTGTTCGAAATCGGCTTCGATGACTATCTGGCGCGCGACGGCGTGGTGGTGATCGAATGGGGAACCAAGGCCGACTATCTGCTACCGGAACGATACTATCTGGTGGAGATTCGTATCGTCAGCGAAACGGAACGTGAAATCAATATCTCGCTGGTGCAAAGATGAGCCATCCCACTCTGCTGGCTCTCGATACCTCGACCGCCTTTCTCAAACTGGCCGCGCAGTTCGGCTCCGATCGCCTGGTAAAATCCAGCGAACGGGCCGACCGTTCCCACGGCCAGATGATCGTCCGGCAGATTTCCAACATTCTGGAATCCGGTGGGGTGACGGTCGATTCGGTAGGCGCGATGGTGGTATGTGTCGGGCCGGGATCGTTCACCGGATTGCGCGTCGGCATCGCGGTCGCCAAAGGCATGGCCGTGGCGCTGGACATACCGATCATCGGGGTCAGTCTATTTGAAGTCGCCTACGGATTACTCGGCGACCGGGGCGGCGACGCAATGGCCGTCATTCCCCACCGGCGGGGCGAGTACTTTGTCGCGCCGATTACCGCGTCGGTCAGCGCGGATTCGGTGCGAGTGGTGACCGAATCAGAATTGGCGGACCTGGCCGCGCGCCACACCTTGATCGGACTCGGATTCGGAGATAAGGAAGTTCCCAACGTCCAGCCGCTCGAATACGACGCGGCCGATCTGGTTCATATCGGCGCCGACCGGTTACAGGCCGGTATGACCGACTCGGTAGAAACTCTGGAGCCGCTCTATTTCGGCAAATCTCAGGCGGAGATCAAATTTGAGCAACGACGCGCCACGTGACACGCGCATTCCCGTCATCCGGGAACTGACCCATGCGGACATGGAAACTCTGCACCAGCTGGAAAAGCAGATTTTCCCCGATCCCTGGCCGAAAGAGTCGTTCGACGAAATTTTTAACAATCCCGACTGGCGCGCCCTGATTGCCGAAGTCAACGCCGAGATCGTGGGGTATGCCTGTATCCTCGTGTCGGCCGGTGAGATGCATCTGGCCAATATCGCCGTGGTCGAGGCCTGGCGAAGAAAATCTGTTGCCAGACGCCTGCTGGAGCGTATCTTAGAACTGGCCATCGCGGAAAAGTGTGCGATGATTTTGCTTGAGGTCCGCGTGTCCAATTCGGGCGCCCGGGCTTTTTACGAAAGGAACGGTTTCAAAGAGTTGTACACCCGCAAGCGCTACTACCGTAAACCGGTCGAGGATGCGCTGGTGATGGTGCGCTATCTCGCATGACAGGTAATTCAACTATGGAATGGTTTCGCAAAGCTAAAACCGGCCTGGCCGCGCAGGAAAAAAAGAACATCCCTGAAGGTCTCTGGACCAAATGCCAGGGATGCGGCGAAATTCTCTATGCCAAAAAAATGGAAGAACTGCTCTGGGTCTGCCCCAAGTGCAACTACCATTTCCGTATCGACGCCCAGAAATATATTTCGATCATCCTCGACGACGGGTATCTCGACGAGCTGGACCGCAACCTGGTCTCCACCGATCCGCTCAAGTTCAAGGACTCCAAGAAGTATCCGGACCGTCTGAAAGCCGCTTACGAGGCCTCGGGCGGGAGCGAGGGACTTATCTGCGGGCTGGGAAAGATCGACACCCTGCCG
>JACRAV010000101.1 GCA_016213305.1 Candidatus Zixiibacteriota bacterium
AGACCTTTTCACAAGCAATGAAAGTTGCGGCGGGTCCTTCGTGCGGCCCTGCCGGACGTGAGACCCGCCGCTTTCCAACTCCTTAAGCTCCAAGAGGTGTCGGTTCACACGTCACCTCCTGCGGAGGTGACGCAAGAACCGACACAACATATTTTGCATCTCATGGGACAGCCCCTCCTCGTCCGACGACTCCCTCATATTTGCTTTTGATTCTCCCCCCGAAATTGACGATATTATGCATAATGCGCTTGCCAGGGACGGCCTTTCTCATTTACATGGGGGCTGACCTGTGGAGCGATAATTAACCGGAAAGGTGTCTTCTCTGCCGAAACTTCGCGTTGTCGGAAAAACTGATCGCGGCCTGGTCCGTCCGGGGAACGAAGACTACATTCATCTGGACGAGGCCAACCTGGTCTTTGCGGTGTGCGACGGCATGGGCGGTCACCAGGCAGGTGAAATTGCCTCCATGACCGCCGCTGAGACACTCAGAGCCGTCTTTTCGGCCTTTGCCAGAGAGATTCTCGAAGATCCTCGACTGGCGCTGGGGCGTACCCTCCCGTATAGTGCCGATCTGCTCGTCAAGGGAGTACGGCTGGCCAACCGCTCGGTCGGACTTCAAGCCGCCGCCAATGCCGAATTGTCCGGCATGGGCACCACCATTGTGGCCGTCAGTTTTGAAGCCGATATCGCGGCCATTGCGCATGTCGGCGACAGCCGCGCCTACCGGCTCTCCGAGCAGGCGCTCGAACCGCTCACCAGCGACCATTCCTGGGTCGCCGAGATGCAGAAGACGCACCAGTTGTCGGAAAGCGAAGCCAATTCGCTCGTCGGGCGAAATGTCATCACCCGCGCTCTCGGTGTGCGCGAGACTGTTGAAGTCGATCTTTGCGTGACCAAAGTGAAAGTCGGCGACATTTTGCTCATGTGTTCCGACGGTCTCTGCGGATATGCCGATGACGACGAGATATTCAGAGTCGCACGGCGCTCGATTCAGAATATCGAGCAACTGGCCGATGACCTGGTGCAGATGGCCAACGATCGCGGCGGCGCCGACAATGTGTCGGTCATCGCCATTGAAGTTCTCGCCGTCTCCCCCTCGCCACTGCCCGAAGTGGCCCCGATCACCTTTCCCGTCGAAACGCCGGAACAACTGGCCGCCGAGGTTGAATGGCTGGGGAAATTCGCCGCCGAGCGGCTGGCCCCGGAAAAGGAACCGGGTGATCCGCCCAAACCGAAGGCAAAGGGATGGTTGCTTTTCAGTATTCTGGCGGCCTTGATTGTCGTGTCGGTGCTGATCTTCATTCTCGTCACGAAATAGGCGTCGGGCGATCCCGCCCCAGGTCGGTCCTCTCGAACAACTTCAGCTTTTCCGCACCGGGCACAAACCGGTTGACTTCGCCGGTCATGATGTGTAGTTTAATCCGCTCTTTTAGTGATGCGCCCGTAGCTCAATTGGATAGAGCGTCTGACTACGGATCAGAAGGTTGAGGGTTCAAATCCTTCCGGGCGTACTTTTCTCCCCTGCCATTCTTGAACCGCTTATTTTCCTGTATCGGAACATCGACATCCTTGGCTTTTTCATTGGATGTTTTCATCCCCCAAACGTATCTTATCAGAACTCATATCGAGGGAATTCATCGGGTGCGAAAGCATTACCTCACGTTGCTTGCGGCAGGTCTGGCGCTGACTCTTGTCTCAGGGGCACACGCCAGACCAAGGATTGACAGGGACGAATGGACTGCACCTGCCGTCGCGGCAATCGACAGTCCGGCTATTTGTCTGGCTGAACATAATGTCGGAGACTTACTGTTGACCATATCCAATAACGGTACTGTTGGTGATAAGCCGGTGTCGAGTCTTGGCTATCCGCAAGTTGACTGCTTCACCGGTGCCCCAACACATTCCTGCGCCTTCAGGGCGAACCCCGACGTCCAGTATCTCTGGGGAAGCGCATTTTGGATTGGCGCTGTTAAGGGGCGCGATACTCTTGTGTCAGTGGGGTATGACCCGTACTCGTTCAGTTTCGAAATGTATCCGGACGCCGCCCCACTTGGAAACATCGTGTATCGCTCCTCTGTGGATCCTGCCAAGCCCCGTTTTGAAGGCGCGGTATCAGAACAGGATTTCATCTCAGTTTACTACGACACTTGCGAGACTAGTTGCAGGGGAATGCGCCGAGATAGCTTTGACGGTCGGAGTCATCGTCCACTCGGCATCCAAGTGACCCAGCGCTCCTACGCGTGGTCATACCCATATGCCAAAGACTTCGTGTTATTTGATTACACTATTCGAAATGTCGGCCTGAACCGACTTCGCAAAGTGTACATGGGGATATTCTTCGACTGCGATGTCAACGGGCCAATAGACGATATCTGCGGCTTTCGCCGGACAATGCCGGCCTGGTATTCACCAAGCGAAAAATGTCGCTTTGACGATTCGGTGAATTTTGCATGGGTGGCCGACAACGATGGTGATGACTTCATCAGTCCAGATGTCACCGGTACACGTGTCGTGAGAGCACCTACTCCGGATGCTACGATCTCGTTCAACTGGTGGGTGCTTGACCACGCCCGGCACATTGACTATGGACCTCAAGCGAAGAAATCGCTTCGGGAACTTGGCACGGGAGGATCCGGAGAACCAAGGGGTGACCGCAATAAGTATTGGTATCTCCGAAACGGTGAATTTGATTTTGATCAAGTATTCACTCTGGCGAACCGGTCAATCGATACACAGTGGATGTTCCCGCCTCCGGATATTGCGGCCGATATTTCCGATGGACTGGATACGTACTATCTCTTATCTCTTGGCCCTTTTGATCTTGAACCCGGTCAATCGCTTCCATTGTCTTTCGCTTATGTCGGCGGGTTGAATCTTCACCGCGACACACTCAACCTGCTCAATCTGCCCAGTAACCCCGACGAGTATTACCGCAACCTCGATTTCTCCAATCTCGCCTACAACGCCACCTGGGCCGATTGGGTTTATGACAACCCCGGCTGGGATACCGACAACGACGGCTACTTCGGCAAGTTCCATCTCTGCGAAACCGGCGACTCCCTGCTTGATCGAATCGACACGCTCTGGACCCCCGACAGTAGCTGGATCATCCAGATCGACACCCTTTGGAAGTTTTCGGTGGTGGATACGATCTGGTATCAGGGGGACGGCGTCCCGGATTTTAGAGCCGCCTCACCGCCACCCCGACCGGATATCCGCCTGATTCAATCAACCGGCAAAGTGGTTATCCAGTTCAACGGCTGGCAGTCGGAGACCGCTCGTGACTTCTTCACGCATATGGTTGATTTCGAAGGGTATCGCATCTACATGGCCCGCGATGACCGCTGGGACAGCTATACGCTTCTCGATACTTACGACCGCGAGGACTTCAACAAATACCGCTGGGACACCGCCACAAAGGCGTTTGAACTGAAAGAAGACCCGTTTACTCTGCCCGAACTGCGCTGTGCCTATGCGCCTCTTGGATGCGCCGACTCGACCTGGGACCCGCTCCTCTACACCCGCGAACGCCCCTATATAGTGCCCGGCTACGACGACTCGATCTTCTATTTCACCCAGCAGGACTGGAACCGGTCAACACCAGGCGTCACCACCGGTATCCGCAAACTCTATCCCGATGCCACCAGACCGCGAACCTTCAACAAAGACTCCTGCCTCGCCTCGGACACCACCGACGAGGGACGATTCAAGTACTACGAGTACGAATACACCATCGACAATCTCTTACCAACTGTCCCCTACTACTTCAATGTCTGCACCTTTGATTTTGGTTCCCGTTCACTGGGCATGCCGCCGATGGAATCCCCCCGGACCCAGACGCCGATCCTCGCCTATGCTCAGAACTCAAGCGATTCGGTGGAGGCCAATGGACTGAAGGTCGGCATCTATCCCAATCCGTACCGCATCGACGCCCAGTATGCCGCCCTGGGATACGAGGGTCGCGGCAAGGGCGAACGGGACCGCCCGTCCGACCGCAACCGCCGTATTCACTTTTATAATCTCCCCGCCAAGTGCACGATCCGGATATTTACGCTTGACGGCGATCTGGTCCGCGAGATCAATCACAATTATGATTCATCTGATCCGATGTCGAACCATGACACGTGGGATTTGATCTCACGCAACACTCAGCTGGTGGTCTCCGGCCTGTATTACTGGACAGTCGAGAGCCGCGACGGCCAGGTGCAGATCGGCAAACTCGTGATTATTATGTAGCGTGTGACATCTTCTATTGTCGTGCCGTCAGGCTTCCCGGCCTGACGGTTCTTTTTGGTGCACTTCCACAATAACACATTATCTGTCAACATCTTACAGAAACGTATGGCCGACCTCAAACCCTCTGACCAAAAAAAGTTATATCCCCTTGCAACCTTTATCGTATTATTACGATATACGATGATATAAGCTCCCGGGTGGAGCCGTTGAGCGACCCGGCCGCATACCCACCGGCCGATTCGGTCGCGCACTAGTTGGGTAAGGAGATATTATATGAGAATCAATTATGTATCAGCCATTACCGCTATCGTGCTATTGGTCGCAACGATCGGAGTCATGGCCGCCGATCCGCCGGTCGGCATCGAACAGAATCGTTCCGCGCTGATCAACGAACGCGCTCCTGAAATCAATCTGCCCGGGGTGGCCGGAACCAACCGCTCACTGGCCGATTTCAAAGGCAAATATGTGGTCCTTGAATGGGTCGATTTCACCTGCCCGTTCGTGCGCAAACATTATGACTCCAAAAACATTCAGAATCTTCAGGCCGATCTTCGCCAACAGGGGGTGGTCTGGCTGTCGATCAGCTCGGTAAGATCGGGCGCCGACGGGTATCTCTCCGGCAAAACTCTTCGTCTCGCGCTGGCGAAGGAGAAGTCGGAGGCGGCCGATTATCTGACCGATTCAACGGGCGCCGCCCAACGCCTGTTTGGGGTGACGATTACTCCGACCGTGGTGTTGATCGATCCCGACGGCGTGGTGCGGTATTTCGGGGCAATCGATGACCAGCCGACTGATAATCCGGCTAATATCGCCAAAGCCACCAATCATCTGCGGGCGGCGTTCGAGGCGGAGAAGTCAAAGCTCCATCCGAATCCGAACGGGACATTAGCTTACGGTTGCCCGGCCCCGACAATCGGCCGAGCGGAGCATTAGACATCAATCCGCTGAAGTGGTCGTCAAGGTATAAGCTTTGACACGACTTGAAATAACGATCGGTCCGATTGCATGGAGCGTAAGGGAGGGGGCACTAACCCTTGATGGCTCCCGCAACCGGACCGATGAGTAATAAGATGCATGTCGGGACCACAAGGGTCCCGACCTACAGGAACTAAAACGCCGCCATCTCCTCCTTGTCGAGGGGGATGATCTCTTCAGGCCGGCTTGCCTGCTTGGGTGTCGGTTTCTGCTCTTTTCCTTTGATTGCCACCGCATGCATTTTTGCCTTCGAAATTTGCGGTGGCCCACTTCTCCTCCCCAAGTCATGTGGCAACATACCAGAACGTTTTTGAGCGTCCGTCAAAGTCGTCGACAGGCCCTGACGATCGTTGATTCCCTGCCCCGTAATCAGCTGATTGAGTTCACTCACAATCCCCTGTACCTCCTGGGCCTGCGCCGCCAGCTCCTGACTGGCCGACGATGATTCCTCGGCGTTGGCGGCCGTCTGCTGGGTCACCTGATCCATCTGCGACACCGCCGACGTGATCTGGTTGATCCCCTGAGACTGCTCATCGCTCGCCGCCGTCACCTCGCCGATCAAACTGCTCACCTTCTTGATGCCGGTGGTGATCTCGTTTAAAATCCCGGTAAACTCTTCGGTCGCCCGCACGCCGTTGTCGGCGTTCTTCTGCGAACCTTCGATCAAAGCCGAGGTGTTCTTGGCCGCTTCGGCTGACCGCTGGGCCAGATTGCGAACTTCTTCTGCAACCACGGCAAATCCCTTACCCGCTTCGCCGGCACGAGCCGCTTCAACCGCCGCATTGAGAGCCAGCAGGTTGGTCTGGAAGGCGATCTCGTCGATCACCCTGATGATCTTGGCGGTTTCGTCGGATGACTTCTTGATATCTTTCATCGCCTGGGCCATACCGGACATGGCGGCCACCCCTTTTTCAGCGGCATTGTTCGCCCCTGACGCGAGAATATTCGCCTGACGGGCATTCTCGGCGTTCTGCTTGGTCCTGCTCGCCAATTCCTCAAGAGAGGAAGATGTTTCTTCGAGAGACGAGGCCTGTTCCGACGAACCTTCAGCCAATGACTGACTCGAACCGGCCAACTGTTCGGAGGCCGATCCGATCTGCTCCGCCCCACCCGACAAGCGACTTACCACCCCCTTGAGAAGGGACACGGTGCTTCTGACAATATAGACCGCGGCGATCACAGCCAACAGACCGCCGACGATGGCCAGGATGATATCGACCATCTGAGTCGAATTGGCACGGTTGAGCATTTCCTCGTCTGTGATCACACTCTTAGCGGTGGTCTCCTTGATTTGCTTCAGGAACCCCTGGACCTTTTCCAGAGCCGGGGCGCTCTGCTCATGAAAAATGGCGCGGGCCGCCTGTATTCTGCCGGCGGCCGAGAGGTCCGGGCTGGCAAGCGCCTGGCTGATCGCCTCGGCCGATGCGTGAAGGTGCTGGTGGGGAAGCTCTATGTCGGCCAGCAACGGCTTCAGCGCCGGAAGAAACGTCTCCGCCTGAATACGGTCATCGCTGTAGTACCATTTGCCGAAACCGCATTTGTGGGGATCGGTCTCGACCTGCAATTCCGTGATGTCATTCGACATCAGCACGACCATGACTTTCTTGGTCCAATTCAGGTGGTCAACCTCGCGTTGCACCATGTTTGCCTGAAGCTTGTTGCCCTTGATCACAAGCCCGGCATTGGACACGATCTGTCGTATGCCGATGACCGACCAGATGGCAATGACCGCCAGAATGACCATCAACGCTCCGAAACCAAGACTGATTCGAGAACCGAGTTTCATGCTCCTCGACATTGTGTCCTCCTCTATGCTTACGTGTCGTTGGACTTTCTTAACTGACAGGTGACATGGGGACTCCCGCCGGACCTGGCCCCGCACTTGACCCAACCGGTGCCGTATTGACAGTCGGCAACCTGTTTGCTTCAGAATCGAGTACCCGCTCAATGTCCAGCAGAATCCTGACCCCGCCCTTGACTTTGCCGATACCAAGGATGAAGTCAAGATTGACATTCCCCCCGAACGCAGGGGACTCTTGAATCTCTTCTGCTTTGATGTCGAGCACTTCCGATACGGCGTCAACGAGGATGCCCATCAGAGTTGATCGGTCACCTTTAGACTGATCGACAACAATAATACAGGTTTCCTCATCGTCGGTGACCGCTTCCAGACCGAACCGGGCGCGGAGTTCCA